>JBPCMH010000339.1:0-3844 GCA_051002495.1 Acidimicrobiales bacterium | reverse complement strand
TATCGACCTGGTCGGTGCAGCACCTCTGCTGAACCGCATGTGGGAGTTGCGAAGCAACGTCTCGGGTTACGACGCCGCCTACCTTGCCGTCGCCGAAACCTTCGACTGCGCACTGGTCACCGCTGATACACGCCTGGCCCGCATCCCCGATCTCCGCTGCGAGGTCCGCCTTGCACTCCCGCTCTCCTGAGGCCCTGACGGCTCAAGCGACGCCGGTAGCGGATCCGCCTGCGGGACGGGATGATCGTGTCTGACGTGTGATGCGGTCCGGGGTTGTCGGGTGGAGGATCCGCCGCGTTGTGTAGTTACGCCTGGCCGCGCCGCTCAACCCGCTGCAAAATGGCGAGTTCTGCCGCAGGCCGGGGGGCGGGCGAGGTCAAGGTGAGCCACGACCGGCACTCGCTCGACGGGTCCGTCGAGAGACCTGCTTGCGGAGTCTCATCGCCGACCGCCAAGCTTTCGGGCATCCGGCGAACGGAGCGCGGCGTGGCACAGCCGGAGACGAGGTACGCGAAGAGTGGGTCGGTCAACATCGCCTACCAGGTTCTCGGCGACGGTCCGAGCGACCTCATCCTCGTCCCGGGCTTCGTCTCTCACGTCGAGGTCGCGTGGCAAGAGCCTCGGCTCGCGCGCTTCCTCAGCCGCCTCGCGTCGTTCTCCCGGCTCATCGTGTTCGACAAGCGAGGAACCGGAATGTCGGATCCGGTGTTGGTGCCGCCGTCGATGGATGAACGGATGGACGACATCCGCGCGGTCATGGACGCCACCGGGTCGGAGCGGGCAGCGCTGTTCGGGATCTCCGAAGGCGGCACGCTGAGCATGCTGTTCGCCCGTTCGCATCGGGAGCGCGCGCAGTCGGTGGTCCTGTACGGCTCGTGGGCCCGCCGTCTCGTCGGCCCGGACTATCCGTACGGTCCGACCGAGGAGCAACTCGAGGAGACCGTTGCCGGGATGGGCCGGGCGTGGGCGACGGGCCAGTGGTGGGACGGCGGGCAACCGAGCGCCGCCGACGACGCCGGGCACCGGGCTTGGTGGGCGCGCTATCTGCGGACGGCTGCGAGCCCGGCGATGGCGCAGAATGTGATCCGCATGAACATGCGGATGGACATCCGGGATCTCTTGCCGTCGATAACGCAGCCGGTTCTCATCCTGCACCGGACCGGCGACACGTGGATTGATGTGGGCCACGCCCGCTACCTGGCCGCGCATCTGCCCTCGGTGAGCTTCGTGGAACTTCCGGGATCCGACCACAGACCGTGGCTCGGTGACGCGGACGCGATCACCAACGAGGTCGAGGTGTTCCTTACCGGTCGCCTGAGCCGGCCCCGACGCCGGACGAGCATCGGCGTGGAGTCGCTCAGCCGCCGGGAACGCGAGGTCGCCCTGCTGGCATCGCGGGGTGCGACGGCCACCGCGATCGCTGACCAGCTCAGCCTGAGCACGCGCACAGTGGAAAGCCACCTGGTCAGCGTCTACGGCAAGCTCGGCATCGCCTCGAAGACCGAACTCATCCGCCGTGCCGGCGAGTTCGGGATCTGAACGTTTCCGTAGTTCTACGGAAGTAGCCGGCCCCGGTCCGCGCCTAAGGTTCTCGACACCCAACCGAGGAGTCGTGATGAGCGGACCCGCACCGACGTGGTCGACCTGGCGCGAACTGGCCGCCGTGGTCACCGCCCCTCGGCAACTGCGCAAGACACTCGCGATCGCGCTGATCGTCGGCACGGTGTTCTTCGTGATGAACCAACTCAGCGCCATCGCCTCGGGACACGCGACGACACTTATCTGGCTCAAGGTCGTGCTGACCTATGCCACCCCCTTGCTGGTGTCGAGCTTCGGCATCGCGTCGGCGACGCGGCGAGCCCCGACCGGCACATCTACGAAAGGAGCAGCACCGTGAACGAGAACGTGATGATGGAGTTCGTCGATCGGGCCGTCGGCGATGTCGGAGCCCTCGTCGGCGGGGCGATGGTCGTCATCGGTGACAAGCTCGGCCTCTACCAGGCCATGGCCGGTGCCGGCCCGATCACCCCGACCGAGTTGGCCAAGCGCACCGGGACCGCCGAGCGCTACGTCCGGGAGTGGCTCAGTGCCCAGGCTGCGCGGCACTATGTCGTCTACGACGGCGCCGGCTCGTTCACGTTGCCCGATGAGCACGCGGTACCGCTCACCGACGAGACGAGCCCGGCCTGCGTCATCGGCGCCTTCGAAATCGCAGTGGGGTCGGTGCTCGCCACCGACACGATCATCGAGCGGTTCCGCACCGGCGGCGGGTTCGCCTGGGGCGATCACGACGAGCACGTCTTCGGCGGGTGTGAGCGCTTCTTCCGGCCCAGCTACGTAAACAACCTCGCGAGCGAGTGGATCCCGGCGCTGACCGGTGTCGAAGCGAAGCTGATCGCGGGGGCGCGGATCGCCGACGTGGGCTGCGGGCACGGAGTCTCGACGTTGCTGCTCGCGCAGACCTACCCGGCCTCGGTTGTCGTCGGGTTCGACGCACACGTTGGGTCGATCGATGCCGCACGCAGACGGGCCGCCGATGCCGGACTCGCCGATCGGGTTCGGTTCGAGGTGGCCTCGGCGACGACCTTCGACGGCTCCCACGACCTCGTCTGCCTGTTCGACTGCCTCCACGACATGGGCGATCCCGTCGGTGCGTGTGCGCACATCCGCGAGCACTTGGCACCCGGCGGAACGCTCATGCTCATCGAGCCGTTCGCCAATGACGACCTCACCGACAACCTCAACCCGATCGGCGCGGCCTACTACGGCTTCTCGACCCTGCTCTGCACCCCGAGTTCGCTGTCGCAGGACGTCGGTGCGGCGTTGGGAGCGCAAGCCGGCGAGACCCGGCTGCGCGAGACCGCGACGGCCGCCGGCTTCAACACGCTTCGCCGCGCCGCGCAGACACCGTTCAACCTCGTGCTCGAGGCAACGGTCTGACACGAGCCGAACGCAGACCTGCCGTGACCTTCACACAGATCATCGAGTTCTCAACGACGCGGATCGACGCTTTCAACGCCGAGTTCGACGCCTGGAAGGCGCACACCGAAGGTCCACGGATCCCGCACCGTGCGGTCCTCAGCCGCGATCGCGACGTCGAGGACGGCGACCTGGTCACCCTCCAGTTCTCCTCCTATGACGTGGCCATGGCGAACTCCGCACGCCCGGAGACGGCGGCGTTCGCCGCGTTCCTCTCCAGGCTCTCGACGGGACCCATGCGGTTTCGCAATCTCGATGTGCTGCGCACCGAGGATCTATAGAGATGGCAGCGCGGTTCCGCACGCGGGCTAGCGGTACGGCTCGATCTCCGGCTCAGCGGCGGACAACGGTCCAGCTCTTCGACACCGCTGGGCTCTCTCCGATTGCCGCCGCCGCAAACAACGACCTGGACGACCGGTCCATCTCCACCCCGCATCGCGGTGGTCGCGGCGACGAAAGGCACGTCGTATCGTCCGCAGAACTCGTCCACCGCCTCAGCCGATGCCAAGTCCCGTTGGCCGAAGGCCGAGCGGCACGAGCTTCGGCCTGGGCGCCCTCCACGGGCGGGTAGGCCTTTTCGGACCCCAGGTGCTCAACGAGGCCTGCCGCGACGTCAAGCGGCTTGGGGACCGCCGCGGTCTTCCCCGACCTCACCGACAGCGAACGCGAGATCCTCGTGCTGCTCGCCGACGGCCTGCCGAACGCGGCGATCGGCCGCCGGCTCGCCATCGCCGTCAAGACCGTGGCCAACCACGTCTCGAACATCCCGCTCAAGCTCTAGGTCCCCGACCGCACCAGCGCCGCCATGGCCGCCCGCCAGGCCGGACTCGGCACCTCACCACACGACCGTCCGAACCGGCCATGA
>JBPCMH010000338.1:0-4255 GCA_051002495.1 Acidimicrobiales bacterium | reverse complement strand
GCCTTACATCGATCCGTTTGGCCAGGTGCCAGAGCCCGACTTCGACCTCATCGCCGCCGTCGACGACTTCACCGATCAACCGTCCGAGGAGGTTGTCGGCGAGATCGGGCCCGAGCCGTCTACGACCGTGGGCTTGGAGACGGAGGAGCACATCATCGAACCCGGTCAGGACGCCTGAACCAGCACGAGTCCGACAATGGCCAGCCGGCGTGGAACGGTCGATAGGCTGCGCCCCAACATGACCTCGCTTGACGCAATTTTCAAGGCCTACGACGTGCGTGGGATCGTGCCCGACCAACTCGACGCCGATCTGGTGGGCAAGATCGGCGCCGCGTTCGCGGCATTCGCGGGCACCGACCGCATCGTGATCGCCCGGGATATGCGGCCATCAGGGGTGGAGTTGGCGGCGTCGTTCGCCGAAGGGGCCCAGGCGCAGGGCGTCGACGTCGTCGATCTCGGCTTGGCCTCCACCGACCTGCTGTTTTTCGCGTCCGGCAAGCTCGATGCGCCCGGGGCCATGCTCACCGCGTCGCACAACCCGGCTCAGTACAACGGGATCAAGTTGTGCCTGGCCGGGGCCAAGCCCGTCGGCGAGCAGAGCGGCCTCACCGCCATCAAGGACATGGTGGCGACGGGCGGACCGGCGCCGGCGACCAAAGAACCGGGCGCGCTGAGCCAGCAAGGCCTGCTGGCTGATTACGCCGACCACGTTCGGGGCTTCGTCGACCTCGCCGCGCTCCGTCCGCTCAAGGTGGTCGCCGACACGGCAAACGGCATGGGTGGCCTCGTCGTGCCCGCCGTGTTCAACGGGCTCCCGTTCGAACTCGACATCCTTTTCGGTGAGCTCGACGGAACCTTCCCCAACCACCCGGCCGATCCCATCCAGCCGGAGAATCTCAAAGACCTCCAGGCCCGGGTGCTTGAGCTCGGTGCCGATGTTGGCCTGGCTTTTGACGGCGACGCTGACCGCGTCTTCCTGGTGGACGACAAGGCCCAGCCGGTGTCGGGGTCGCTGACGACCGCCATGGTCGCCGACGTGATGCTCCGCAAGCATCCGGGATCGATCGTGCTGCACAACCTGATTTGTTCGAAAGCCGTGCCCGAGGTGATCCGTGAAGCCGGTGGCACCCCAGTGCGCACCAGGGTCGGCCACTCCTTCATCAAGGAGGAGATGGCTCGGACGGGTGCCGTCTTCGGTGGCGAGCACTCGGGTCACTACTACTTTCTCGACAACTACCGAGCCGACTCCGGCTCGATCGCTGCGTTGGTCATCCTCGAGTTACTGTCGAACTCGGACAAGCCCCTGTCGGAGTTGCGCAAGCCGTACGAGCGCTACGCCGCGTCTCGGGAGATCAACACCACCGTCGACGATCCGCTGGCGGTCATCGAGAAGGTGGCCGAAGCCCACGCCGACGCCGAGCAGGACCGGATGGACGGCCTCACCGTCGATCACGGCTCCTGGTGGTTCAACCTTCGTCCGTCCAACACCGAACCGCTCCTACGGTTGAACCTCGAAGCCCCGACTGCGGCCGACGTCGAGGCTCGCGTCGCCGACGTGCTCGCCATCGTGAAGGAGAATGCCTAAATGTCCCTGAACCCCAAGTTGCTCGAGGTCCTTGCTTGTCCCGAGGACAAGGGACCGCTCCTCTACTTCTTGGACGAGGACTCGCTGTACAACCCACGCTTGAAGCGCCGGTATGAAATCAAGGACGACATCCCGATCATGCTGATTGATGAGGCGGAGACCGTCAGCGAAGACGAGCACACGAGACTGTTGGCCAAGGCGGAGGCCGATGGCGTAGCCCCGACCTTCGAATCCTGATGACCGATCGTCTGGACACCCAGAACCTGTTCGATATCGCGGCCAGCCTTCCCGAGCAGGTGGCTGAGGCGGCACGACAGGCCAAAGGCCTCGACCGATTGCCCCGCAAGGATCAGATCGAGAACGTCGTCGTGCTGGGCATGGGTGGTTCCGGTATCGCGGGCGACATCCTGCTGGCCACCGCCGCGCCGTTCATGCCGGTGCCGGTCGTCGTAGTGAAGGGCTATGAACTTCCCGCGTTCGTCGGAGAGGGTTCGCTCGTCATTGCCATCTCGTTCTCGGGCAACACCGAGGAAACGATCGAAGCAGCCACCGAGGCAGCCATGCAAGGGGCCAAGATGGCCGTCGTCGCCAGTGGTGGAGAGCTCACATCCCTGGCCGACGGTTGGGGTGCGCCGGTGGTGTCGGTACCAACTTCGATTCCGCAGCCCCGGGCAGCAATCGGCGCGCTGGCGATTCCGCCGCTCTCGATCCTCGAACAGGTCGGGTTGTTCCCGGGCGCTTCGCAGTGGATTGACCTCGCCGTCAGCCAACTGCAGCGGCGTCGCGACCGTCTGGTGCGCGACGGCAACGAGGCCGAACAGCTTGCTCGTCGGATCGGACGCACGTTCCCGATCGTGCACGGTGGTGGGGCGGTTGGTGCCGCCGCCGCACAGCGCTGGAAGACTCAGGTCAACGAAAACGCCAAGGCCCCCGCGTTCTGGGCCGCCCAGCCTGAGCTCTGCCATAACGAGGTGTGCGGGTGGGGCCAGCACGGTGACGTGACCCGGCAGACCATGACGCTCGTGGCGCTCCGACACGACGGCGAGCATCCCCAGGTGATGCGTCGCTTTGAGTTGGTGTTCGACCTCGTGCGCGAGGTCGTCGCCGGCATCGAGGAGGTGCGGGCCGAGGGCGAGGGTGATCTGGCCCAGCTCTTCGACTTGATCCTGCTGGGCGACTTCGTGTCGCTCCATATGGCCGCACAAGAAGGCATCGAACCAGGGCCGGTTCCGGCCCTGGTTGATTTGAAGCAACGACTCAAGCACGGCTGACCGCCGAACTTGGTCCGACAGGGGGAACCAACATGCAGAATCTTTCCGGCAAGGTCGCCGTCGTCACCGGCGCGGCCGGTGGCATCGGCTAAGCAACCACGCAGGCGCTGGCCGTCGAGGGCGTCAAGGTTGTGATGGCCGACATCGAGGAGAAGACGCTCGAGGCCTCCGCCAAGGTGCTGCGCGAGGCTGGCCACACGGTGCTTCCCGTCGTCACCGACGTGTCAGTGTTCGAGTCGGTCGACTCGCTCGCGGACCGGGCCGTGTCTGAGTTCGGCGCGGTCCACATCGTGCACAACAACGCTGGCGTCGGCGCCGGTGGGTTGAGCTGGGAGATGCGCGAGCTCGACTGGAAGTGGGTGCTCGGCGTCAACCTGTGGGGTGTCATCAACGGCATCCGCGCCTTCGTCCCCCGCATTCTTGAAGTTGGCGAGGGCCACGTGGTCAACACCGCGTCGATGGCCGGCATCGTTTCCGCTCCGTTCATGAGCGCGTACAACGTGTCCAAGCACGGTGTAGTCACGCTGTCGGAGACGCTCCACAAGGAGTTGGCCATGGCCGCGCCCGACAAGGTCGGTGTGTCGGTGCTGTGCCCTGGTTGGGTGAACACCGGCATCGGCGAGTCGTCTCGCAACCGGCCCGATGAGCTCCGCAACGCTGATGACAGCGGCGACCTGGCCGATCTGGGCTCCGGCATGCTGAAGCCGCTGCTCGAGGCCGGGCTGGCCCCGTCCACGGTGGCCGACATGGTCGTCAAGGCCATCACGACCAACAGCTTCTACATCTTCACCCACGACGACTGGATGGCCGGGGCGACGACGCGCTTTGACGATATCCGGGAGCGCCGCAACCCCACCGGCGGCTTTCTTCCGACCTGATCGAGCGCCGGTCTGGCTGAGACCGATGTGTGTGTGTGTGTGTGTGCGCGGAGTTCGATGTGCCTGCGACGATTCAGCGTGGGCGGGTGATCGTGCGCATTGCTTCGAGGTAGCCCTGGGCTGCCTTGTCCTGCAGTCGGTCTGCGATCGGTGATGCGAGCCGGGCCAAGGTCATCGACGGGCGGGAGATCGCCTCCACAACGAAGTCGATCGCACCGTTCTCGCGTTCGGTGATGAGGAACGACTCCTCGCCTTGTTCGGGGTGCACCGGAAGCGTGGCGTAGGTGAAGCCTTGCCGCCGCGGCTCGTCGACGAGGGACGTGACCCGGCAGGTGACCTCAACCCATCCGACCGGGATGGAGGCGCCCATGGCGACGGTCGTGCCGGTGGCAAGTTCGCCGTCGGACTCGACGACGAGGCCGGACGCACGGTGCACGGCCCAGTTGCGCAGCACGCTGCTTGCTCGTTGGAACGCGCCCGGCGGAAGTTCAGTCGACCAGCGATGGTGAGAGAACCCGGCG
>JBPCMH010000337.1:0-5579 GCA_051002495.1 Acidimicrobiales bacterium | reverse complement strand
GGTGGAGACGATGGGACTCGAACCCACGACCCCCCTGCTTGCAAAGCAGATCGGAGGCCGTCCGGACTGTCTCAGAGCGTGCCGGTGGGTGTCGCTCTTGGTTGTCCACTTCTGTGCAAAATCCCAGGTCAGCAGGGGTTCAGCCGTCCGACACCATCTTGGCCGGTGCCGATCCAAGTTGGAGCGTGCTCGATCGTCGAGCGGGCTGTGATGGCTACGTTCGTGGCTACGTCCCACCGAAGAAGCCGCCTTCACGAGAGAAGGCAGTGAAGCACCCCGCCGACGATCGCCGAGGCAATGGCCCCGCCAACGGCGATCTCACCACCCATCGTGTAGCGGTACTTGGCGCACACAATCCGCGAGAGGTCGCGAAGCTGCTCCGCATGTCGGCGTTCAACATCCACGGCCTCCCGGGCAATCGCCTCGCGGAGGTCATCGGTTGAGGCGTACTGCGCATGGTCTGCGAAGTACCTCGCGCGACCGATCTGAGGTGCTCCGACGCGAGGGAGGACGGCGAGACCGAACAGGGCGAGGCCTGCGAGCGCTGAAGTAGCCGAGATGGCTGCGAAGATCTGGACGAGGCCCCTGGTCTTGGAGATGGTGAGGTCGCCGGACAGAACAGCGCCGCCGAGGAGAGCGATGGCGAGGCTGGCACCCGCGAGCAAGATGTTGGCCTTGGAGTCCGCGCGGCTGATCTCTTCGCGAGTCTCGTCGAGGAGCCGGCGCGAGAAGTCCTCGCTCATCGTCCCGTACGGGCCACGCGCAGGTTACGGCGACCCCGTCGCTGGTTCGCGTGCTTGCTACTGATGGCTTCCTGGAACATCGACTTCTGCAGCTGCGCCCGATATCCATCGACGGAGTCTCGATGCGACTCGCCGTCGAGGATGGCCTTGCAGAACGCCTCCCCACAGTTGGTGCACCACTGGGAGGTGAGGCAGCGTCCGCTGCGTTCGGCGTTGTCGATGTCCAGCTTGTCGATGTCGTGATCTCGCCAGAGGCTCGGGGATGGTGCGGCGCAATCGCAGGTGAAGGTGACGTAGTCGTTGTCCGAGACTGCGTCCCACACGGAGCCGGTGACGATCAGCTCGTGAGCATCACCCGTCTGGGCGGCCTTGACCGCGTAGTTGACCGCCTTTCCCGGCCACACGAGGCCCTGGTGTGGAGTCTTCGGTCGGCCGACCCGCTTGACCAACACCGTGCCGGCGGCGATGCCGACCTTGAAGCCGGTCTCGGGGATCTCGGGCCACTTCTTCTCGAGCCGCTCGACCAGGTGCTGCGAGCTGAAGGTCTTGACAGTGATGCCGGCGCACAGCGCCCGCTCGACGGCCATCTCATCCCAGAAGATCCCGATGACACAGTCGCCCTGCACGGGGATCCATCCAGCACCGAACTCGTAGAAGATATCGACCACGGGATGCAGGGCCGCCTCGTAGATGCTCGCCGTCGACCGGGCGTACTTGTTCAACCCCAGCTTCGTGGAGGACTTGAGGTCAGCGACCACGGCCACCACATCCGTGACACGCAGCCATCGGCGAGCGGTGATCGGCGGGCTGTCGTTGGTGGGGTCGAAGTCGGTCACGTCGTCGACGTCCGGCATGGAGACCAGCTCACCTCGCACATGTTCGTCGCATTCGGTGAGGAGTCGGTTGAGATCCATGGAACAGCTCCCATCTGGTTACGAAAACCTCGGTTGTCACGAGTTCTGCGTAACAGCATACATCCCTCGCGAGGGTCGTTGCGTACTTTCACGAACTATGCTCAACTACGCAACAGGAAGCGGCCCTACCAGGAGGACCCGATGGTCATTGCTGAGAATCTCGCTCGCGCGCGCTCGAACAGCGGACTCGATCAGGAAGACCTGGCGAATGCTCTCGGCGTGAGTCGAGCGATGGTCAGCTACTGGGAAGCCGGGCGCCGCAGCCCCAATGATCGCCAACTCGCAGCGCTCGGTCGGCTCTTGCGTACGCCAATCGCTGTTCTTCTCGGGAACGAGGACTCTCCGCCGGCACCAGACATCGCTGCGATGCTGATGCGGGGCACGAACCAGGACCTACCCGACGATGCGCAATCCGGATTGCAGGAGTTCGTCGAGTTCCTCGACGTGTATGCCGAGCTCGCTGATGCCACCGGATTCACCGTGAGGGGCATGCACGAGAGCCCCTTCGTCAGCGTTGCCGGCTTCGAGAGTGGGGAGGACGCTCGGCGTAAGGCGGAGGAGGTACGAGCACATCTACGCGTCGGCCTCGGTCCGATCGGCGACATGGACGCCGTATGCGAGCTCCTCGGAATCACCGTCTATCGGGCACCGCTCGGTGAGGACCTTCGCCGAACTGTCTCCGGTGCGTTCTTCAACCATTCGTCGATCGGATTCTCGATCCTTGTCAATCTCGACATGACACCCGGTCGGCGGCGGTTCACTGTTGCCCACGAGATGGCCCACGCTCTCTTCCATAGCAACGACTCTCGGTACACCGTCTCGACCGCGCTGAAGCCACCGAAGGAGCGTTTCGCTGATGCCTTCGCTGGCGAGTTCCTCATGCCAACAGAAGGCCTCCGCCGCGTCATGGAGGAGCAGGGCTTCGGCCCTCGGATCGATGATGCGAGCGGGGTCATCCACCTTCAGAGATACTTCGACGTCTCCTACGTGACCGCGCTGGTTCGACTCCGTCAGGCGAAGTTCCTGTCGCAGGCGCGCTTCGAGGAGTTCCAGCAGGTCCGGCCCGTCGTTCTCGCCCGCTCACTCGGGTTCGAAATCGGCGAGGAGGAGTACAGCCCTCGACCCGAGCTCTGGCGACTCGAACGATTCCCTCCCCGATTTCGGCGCCTCCTTCGCCAGGCTGTCCGTCAGGATGTGATCTCGGTTCCCTCGGCTTCAGCAATGACGCGCCTCTCCATCGACGAGGTCGCCGAGCTGGTCGGATCCGACCACACCGGTAGCGGGCCGCTCGACGAGGAGCGGGACGAACTCCAGCAGTACGCAGACAGTGGTGTCCTCGGAGTCGCCTGACAGCGTCGTCGACACCGTCGTCCTCATGTACTTCCTGATGGTCGACGAGGTCGAGCTGCTGTTCGAGCTGCTGGGCGAACCCATTGCTGTCCCGCGAATCGTGTTCGACCCCGACGAACCTGAAGAGCTCACGGACGATGGCCGAAGCGAGATTGCGCGAAGTATCCAGTACCACCGACGGGTGAGCAACGATGCGGCGCGGGACTCGGATACTCAGGCGAACGCCGCCCGTAGCGCTGACTGGCTTTCTTCGGTCAACAGCCTCCACGAACGCGGCCGCGTGACCGTGTTGGACCTCACGACTGACGAGCTCCTCCTGTTGGGTCAGCTCACGAGCAGAGAGAGCTGTGGCAACTTCGGTCTCCGCTTCCCACTTGATTCGGGAGAGGCGGCGTGCCTCGCGCTCGCCGTCACTCGCAATCTTGCGTTGGCGACGGACGATGGCGACGCCCTGACCGCACTCGAGAGCTACTCCGCAGGGCACCGATACGAGCGGATCAGGCGACTCCTCACCACCGCCGGCGAGAACGGTCTACGCACAAGATCCGAGGCGAACGAGATTCACAAGGAGATGCGCCGGCTGGGATTCTGGGACACGACCGAACCATTCCCAGAAGGCTGAATCCAGCCCGTCGCCGCTTGATCCTCGAACGTGTCTCGGCATCAGTCAGCCCTCAGGCTCTCACCGGCTGCCAGCGCGACGTCCCACCGATTCGTCGAGCGAGCCCACAGCAGGATGTCGTGCAGACGCAGGCGCGTCGGCGCGCATGCCGCCGTGCCAGAAACCGCATCGCCAATCACGTCCTCGAGTTCGCTCCACGCATCGGCCGTCGTGGTCAGATCTCGATGCACGGTCGCCCACGCCGACCCGCGTTCTTGTGGATCGGTCGCCAGAAGCGGGTTCCCCGCGAGGCGATCTACCACCTCGTCGGGATCTCTTCGGTCCCGGCGAAGCCATGGCGACGGGGCCGGCACCCGGGCGTTCATCGGGGTGTTGTTGCACCGGCACATGAGCGCCGCCTCGGTGATCGCCGGGATGGAAGCCGTCTTGGCAATGGCCAACACCGACCGCGAGGTGATGCCCGTGGAGACCCGTCGGGTCGAGGCGGTCCCCGGTGGTTCCCATCGGCCCCCTGGCCCGCTACGACCGCCCCACACCGGCGCTCGCGCTTCTACGACGCCCTGTTGGCCACGGGACCGAGCGGTGAGAGCGTCGATGTCGGCTCCTGTCGTGGCTACCGAGCGCCAGGCACACACGAACCCCTGGCGGGGTTCGTCGCCCAGTGTGCTCGGTGCATCTTCCCGGGCCGTCAAGGCTTCCCCTTCGGGCGCCCTGCGGCCGGCCTTGACCGCCCTGGTGCTCGCCGGGACGAGGAAGGAGAACGATGACCATGACCGAAGCCACCGCCGAGGCGGGCAATAGCGACCCTGAAGCACCAGCGCCGCATCGCGTTTGCAAGTTCTCCGTCCCCGGAGCAGTCGCCCGACAGGCCCCCAAATTCGGCGACGCCACCGGCTACGGCACCATCGGCGGCGAGTACTTCTCGCTCGGCGCCGGCACCGACATCACGCCGCTGCTCCACGGCCTGACCGATGACCTGTGCCAGGCGCCCCATTGCGGTTACGTGATCGCCGGTGACCTCGTCGTCCGCTACACCGACGGCTCCGAGGACACTTGCACCGGAGGCGACGTCTCCTACTGGCCCCCATCCTTCGTGCCCGAACGCCACACCGGCCGCTCGTCGAGCATGTCACGCAGCGCCTGGCGCACCTGCTCGATCGCAGTCGCAGCTCGGTCCGGTTCTCATTCCGGATCGCCAACAGCGCGTTGATCGTCCCGGCCTGCAATGCGCGGGTGAGGTACGGGTCGGCCTCGGCGTCATCGCGGTGCGCCACCCGGCGCCTCGTCCGTGGCGAGCAGTTCCTCGGGCGTGTGCCGCTCGAGTCGGCCGAACGACCTGTTCCCCTCGGTCGGGTCGACGCCACCCCAGCGCATCGACTCGTTGTGGACGACGATCGACTCGACGTGCGTGTTGGCCTCGGCAAGCAGCCGGAGTGCGGTGTTCGGGTCATGCTCGGCGATCTCTTGGAACCCGAGGGGCGTGAGCTTCACCAGCTCGAGGAACAGCCCGGCCATCTGCCGGATGACCTCGTCGGCCGGCGACGCCAGCTGCGCGAGGCGGACCTCGAGGAGCGCTCGCCGACGGAGGTTGAGCTGATCGACGTACTCCGGCCGGCTGACCCCGCCCAGCGGTCGGTAGACGGCACGATGGGTTTCGTCCTCGTCGGCCTCGGATGCGAACAGCTCACGCAGCCGGTCGACGAAAGCGTCCCAACCGCGGGGTGAGCCGATGGCGATGCTCAACAGCTCAGCCAGGTTGGCTCGTGCCCACTCGGGCGGATCCTCGGGTCCGGGTGTGGCGAGTGTTGCGGAAGTCGTCCCCGGCGGTGGGACAAAGAAGTATGAGATCGGGAAGTCGAAGCAGCGGGTGAACGCCGCAACCTCGCCCACGTCGAGGTTGCGCTTGCGGTCGCTGTCGTAGGTCTTTTCGATGGCCGACACACCGGCCTG
>JBPCMH010000336.1:0-3789 GCA_051002495.1 Acidimicrobiales bacterium | reverse complement strand
CGAAGACCTGGACCGAGCAGTCCGCCCACGTGGATGCCCAAGTGGTGCTCACCCGCCGTGCCGGCGCCGAGGCCTCTCGTCAGGTGGGCGAGCTGGCCCGGCCGGTGCCCATCGTGGCTGCCGAGCTCGGCGTGTGCTGGTGGACGGTGATGAACGCCGTGGTCGAACACGGCACCCCGCTCGTCGACGACCCAGACCGCATCGGGCCGGTGGAACACCTCGGGGTGGACGAGACCTCCTTCCTGGCCGCCAACCGCTCCCATGCCACCGTGTACGCCACCGGCCTGGTCGACCTGCAGGCCAAGGTGGTCATCGACATGGTGGAGGGCAATCGGGCCGCTGACCTGCGGCGATGGACGGCTGAGGCGGATCCAGGCTGGCTGGGCGGCATCGAGGTGGTGGCCACCGACCTGGCCGAGTCGTTCCGAGCCGGGCTGTCCCCCCCCCATCTGGACCACGCTCGGCGGGTGACCGATCCGTTTCACGTCGTGCGGGCCGGCAACCGCTGCTTAGACAAGGTCCGGGGGCACTCGGTAACGGCACGTCCCGAGCGCCCGGGAACGTCGCAGGACGGTGGTGGTGGAATCCAACCCAGAGGAAGCGGCCAGGTCACTACCGGTCCCCGCCGGGTGGTGGCGGCCGGACCGTCGACGCTGACCACGGTGGGCGACACCGGGTGGCCGTCGCCGTCAACGCCGAGCTCGGTGCGCTGGCGGGCCACCACGGCGGCGGAGTGATGCTCGGCCCGCGCGTTGGCCGTGTCCGCGGGAGCCGACGCACAACGCCTGGCGAGCGCCAACTCACCCTGTGTTGGTGCGTCGGACGCCCGCCGGTTCGGCGACGTGAGCCCGCATGGTGCGTGCGGGAACCTCTCGTCAGCGGTGGGCGGGAACTGCCCACTTGTTGAGGAACTGCTTCGCGGTCAGGTGAAAAGCGGCGAGGCTGTCGCCCACGAAGGCCGGATCAGCGCCTTCTCCTGACGCGATGGCCTCAGCGAACTTGCGGACACTGGCGCGCAACGAGGCCAGCTTCTCGAAGGTGATTACCTGCGTGCCCTCCCGAGCCGTCGCCTTCCCGTGGAGATGTTTGGTGCGGTGAAGGAGCAGCGGTATCGGCGTGCAGGTCTTGTCGTAGCTCTCAAGGAACCAGTCGATCGAACCGGAGAGCTGCACGCAGTCGGATCGAGAGATCATGTCGGTGGTCGCCCCGCTCTTGCACTCGGTCACGAAGTACCGCAGGCCGCCGATCGACCATAGGACATCGGGGCCATTGCCCAGCTCGCGCTCGGGCATCTGGGACTCAAAGCCGAGAAAGTGGCCAAGTTCGTGCCACCCGCGCTCGAAGCGACTCGTGTTATCGGGATCTGGTTGCAGATCGTCTAGCATTGCATGGAAGCGGAGTAACAGCTCGCCGGCGGTCGCAAATGCGCCCATGACCTTTGCCGCGGCAGCCGCCTGGTCGTGCTGGCCGCTCAAACGGGAGTATCCGACGCCGTGCCGCGGCTTCGTCACGCCCCGGTTGTCAGCGAGCGCTGAGGTAAGCAACCTCTGAGCGTTGACGGGGTCGACATGATGGAGGTAGGCGGCCACCTGGGCCTTCGTCCAGCCCCGGAGTTTGGGATCCACAATGCTCGAGGCGGCGGCGTCCAAGACCTCCGCCGCTCGCTTGTACTGGCCCACCGCGGCGGCTTCGAACGCCGACCGCTCCGCCACGGAGACGGGCGACACCGGCCGGTGCTCATAGGTGACGCCGTCGAGCGCCGAACGGCTAGCGGACACCCACCCGGGATCGCGATCGAGACACTGCTCGATCACCGCCTCGAGGCTGGCTAGATTCGTGCCGGCGAGCATCTCGGCCATCTGTGACGAGAGCTCGAGCTGCGCCTTGGTCGCGGGACTGAAGCGGGAAAACCCGCCGGCGTGGTGCATTCGCTCGGTGAGCCGCGGGCCAAGAAGTAGCACAGCGCAGTAGTCGTCGTTCGACCGGACGCCGCGTCCCATCCCCTGCTCGATCCTCTGCACCTGGCGGGTCAGGGTCGCGTCAGAACCGTCGAGCGCACGGGCCTCCACCCTGGCCAGTGCGCCGTACGCCTCGGGGAGACTGTCGATGACCAGCACACGACAGGCCTTGCCGGGCAGGTCAATGCCGTCGTACTTGTTGATAAGCACTACGAGACCGACATGGCCCGCCTTCAGCGCAGCGACACCAGCCTCGATTGTGTTGCGATCGTGCACCGCGGCGGCGAGCGGTGCCCAAAGGCACGCGTGTCGCCGCGACGGCACGATCACTACGACGTTGCGGCGAACGGCGAGGCGGGCGACGAACTCGCGCACGCTCACTTCGTCGGCGTCGCGGTGGGAGTCCAGCGGTGTGAGGATCATCCGGTCGCCGAGGTCGTCCGCAGATCGCGGCGTGATGGCCCGTGCCACCGACGTCGGATCCGCGCCGAAGTGCGTCACAAGAATCCCATCGTCTGGGAGCGTGGCCGTCATGTAGATCCGTCGACGTGCCGCGGCGAGGCTGGGAATCGTCTCGACAGGAGGACAGGGTGGCGCAATCTCGATCGATGTGCCGCTGATGGCCACCCGGCATACCGGCAGCACCTCGGCAATGAGGGGCCACACAAACTTGAACCCCTCGTCATTGCGATCCGGATGGAGGATTTGAAGCACTTGCGCGGCCCGATCGGCCCATGCCCAGAACGGGACAGGCAGGACCGCATGGGGGTCACCGTCGTGGATGCCCATGGCGGACGGCGGCGACTGCTGCTCGAGGTCCACGCGAAAGAGCTCGACGAGCTTCTTGTAAGCAGTGTGGTTGCCCGAGATTTCGAGGGTGTACTGGTCCTCCACCGCGGCGACGCAGGCGTGGGCATCATCGACGAGCAGCGTGCCGATGTCGATCCTGCGCTCGGTTCCGGCCGTGCCGAACTTCGACAATCCGTTGACCAACGCATGAATCGTAACGACTAGGACAGCCTTACTCGATTGGAACCGGGCCGATCGCGGGTCGGACTCCGTCTCGATGCCGAGATCGCGTGCCTCGTTGCGAACCTGGTCGGCGAGGTATCTGTCGGGCGCAGCGTACACCGCCGGACCCGCCTTCTCGTTCAAGCAACTCTTGAGGATCACAAGCCCTACGGTCGTCTTGCCGCCGCCAGTATTCATTTTGATCACGAGGTCGCGCTCGGTGCGCCGCGAATGCCAGTCGTCCCACACCTCGGACTGCACGTCGCGGGGGTAGCTGTACTTCGGGAGCGCACGCGGAAGCGCTGTGAAGATCCGGCGGGGCTCGGTGGCCGAATCCGCAGGCGATCCTCGGCTCAGCTTCGTGAAGTCAAGACCCATGCTCTGGTGCCCTCCGACGGCCAGGGTATCGACGGAGCGCCGGGTGTGTTGACCGAATTCTGCAGACATGCGCGCCGGGTCCACGAGGAGTCGTGTGGTCGAGATGCTTCTCCATGTTCAGCGCCCGATCCGCGAGGCGTTCCGCGGCGGCGCGTCGGCTCGAACGAAGTTGATTGGCTTGACCACCGACCCGTGGGTTACTCGGGTCGGATCCCCAGATCGGGCCCTACACCTTGGCCCGCAACCGGACCGACGCCATTGCCAAGGCCACCGAGTTCGTGGAGCGCCTCGCCAAGGGTTTGCTCACCGATCTGGGCAGGGCCTGCGGAGCCGAACTCGTCGCCCACTGCCCCCACGATGGACTGGGGCGCCCGTCGCCGGCTACACGGACTCGGTCGGCCGGGCCGGGGCCTTCCGTTGGCAACCCTCCAGGCATGGCTCG
>JBPCMH010000335.1:0-4242 GCA_051002495.1 Acidimicrobiales bacterium | reverse complement strand
CGGCTCCTCGAGCGTCTTCAACAGCGTGTTCGACGCCGCGGCCGACAGCATGTGGACTTCGTCGACGATGTAGACCTTCCAACGGCCCGGCGTGCCGAGCGAGGCCCGCGAAATGAGATCGCGCATCGCCTCCACACCGTTGTTCGATGCCGCGTCGAGCTCGTGGACGTCGAAGCTCGTTCCTTGCTGCACCGCGAGGCACGAGTCACACGTTCCGCACGGCTCGCCGTCAGACGGTGTCGCGCAGTTGAGTGCCTTGGCCAGGATCCGCGCGCTGGAGGTCTTGCCGGTACCGCGCGGACCGCTGAACAAGTAGCCGTGGGTGACGCGCTCGTCGCGAACGGCATTGCGCAGCGCCACCGTCACATGCTCCTGACCGCGCACTTCGTCGAAGCGTTGGGGCCGGTAGCGGCGGTAGAGCGACTGGTAGGGGGCGTCGGCCATCAGTGGCTGAGACTACCGGCGGTCGCGGGGCGCGAAACCGCCCGGCGGTCGGTGCGATGGCCAGGCTTGCCCACGGCACACGGCACGATCCGCTGAGAGCTGCTGCCTTCCGGCCCTGACTCGGTTCACGGTGCGCTGTTGCGTGGGACCCGGCCACCGCACGGATCGCCGGGCGGGGTTGGTCGGATTGGCAGGATACCCTGTTGCCCCGGTCCCCCCAAAGGGGGCTCGAGGAGAGGTGCGAGAGCGGCCGATTCGGCACGACTGGAAATCGTGTGTGGGGAAACTCACCGAGGGTTCAAATCCCTCCCTCTCCGCTGCAGGTCCTGGCAGTCAGCCAGGACAGCGGACGACGCCCAGCGTCACCGACGAGCAACTGTCGCGTGGCGGGGTGGTGGTCGTCGTCGTCGGAGCAGGCTGACGCTCCGGCGGCGCGCTTTTGGTGCCACCGCCCGTGGCGCTCCCCGAACCCTGGGGTCTGGCCTCCAGGCCAGGCTGCGGGGCGGCCGACCGGGCCGGTCGCAGATCAAGCTGACCGTCGAGTTGGTCGTATTGGATCGGCACCCGGTTCGGGAAGTCGCGCTCGATGGAGTTCCTGGCCCAGCCGAAGGCGTCCTCGACGCTGGCATCGGCGGCCCCCTCGATGAGCCCCCGGCGGATCATGTACTCCACGAGGTAGGAACGGCCGAACGCCTCGTTCTCGTAGGCCAACTCGTTGGCGGGCGATGCCGCGGTGAGGATGCGCCCAGGGGCGAGGGCCTCGGTGAAGCCGCCGGCGTAGCAACCCGCCATCACGATCCAGGCCTTCTGCGCCTGCAGTCGACGAAGCCGCGCCCCGAGGTCAAGATCGGTCACCAGGTTGCCGTCGGAGCCGACCATGGCCTCTCGACCGGAGGAGATCTTCCGCACGTGCCCGGCGTAGAAGAAGACAGCGGTCGCGTCAGGACCGGCCCTAGCCGTGAGCCAGTCGATCGAAGCCCGGATGGCGCCGGCCGAAGCCGCCCGGTCCCGCAGGGCGATCACGTGATCGTCGGCGACGCCGAGCCTGCGAAGGGCCTCGGTCATGTCGTTCGAGTCGGTGACCGCTGACCGCAGGTCGTGACGGGTCCCCGGGTAGTCGTTGATGCCGATGACCACTGCCCACGTACCGCCAGATGGCACCACCCCAGTGCGGGGCGAAACGAGTGCGGCCGGGAGCGGGGATGGCGGCGGCGGCGGGGCGTCAAAAGACTCCGGCGCAGCCTGGATGGCGATATCACCGGCGAGGGCCCGCAATGCGGTGCTGGTAGGCGACAAATCGCCCAAGACAGCAAACCCAGCGCCGGTGGACGCGGCGGGGGACCCAGCCAACTCGCGACGGGGCGGAGGCCCGGGTGCAACTACCACCTGTTGCAGCACGAGTGCAGCCGCGACCGCACCAACCAGCACCGACAACGCCCGGCGGGCCCTATGTCGTGAAAGCTGCAACTGACCTCCTGGATGACTGACCGGACGGCCCCAGCGCCGCCCGAGCAGATCTCCCGTACACCCATGAGTTCGCTGTGACCCGACCCTTTTCCTGCCTGGGTCCCCGAGCGCTCGCGGGTGGTGGCCCGGGTAGCGTGCGTCCGTGCCCGAAGCAAGCGACGAGGCCTACATCGACCTGGCCCTGGCGGAGGCCGTTCGGGCCTCCGACCACCACGACGTACCGGTAGGAGCGGTGGTTGTTGTCGATGGCTCGATCGTGGCCAGTCGGCACAACGAGCGCGAGCTGCTGGGCGACCCGACCGCCCACGCGGAGATCTTGGCCCTGCGGGACGCCTCGGAGCGGCTCGGTCGGTGGCGGCTGTCCGGAGCGGTGCTCTATGTCACGCTCGAACCATGCCCGCTGTGTGCCGGCGCGGCGGTCGCAAGTCGACTCGATCGAGTTGTGTTCGGCGCGGCTGATTCGAAAGCGGGGGCCTGCGGGTCGCTCTACAACCTGTGTTCCGACCCTCGCTTGAACCATGAGGTCGCAGTGACTCAGGGCGTCAGAGCCAAAGAGGCAGGCCAACTCCTGAGCGACTTCTTCGCCAACCGTCGACAGCAGGACCGCTCCGCACCCGGTTGAGAACGGTGTGGCGATTCATGCCGAGCAGATACCATGACCCCCTCCGAGGAGGGGTGCGAGAGCGGCCGAATCGGACGGTCTCGAAAACCGTTGTGGCGCAAGTCACCGTGGGTTCAAATCCCACCCCCTCCGCTGCAGGCACCGGCCGGGCCCAGTCGCCCGGCTGGTGTCGCGCCTTCGTCCTGTCCGGTCGCCCATCGGGACGCGCGCGTGGCCATGGGGACTCAGGCTGGCGCGGCCTCGTCCCGTCTTGTCTTCCAGGCCGTGACCGCGGTTTCAACGTCGACCACCATCAGCGTCGACGGAGGGCCGTCGGTCGGAGTGCGGTTGACCGCCCGAATCCGATCGTTCAGCTCGTCGATCACCTCGCGCACCCGCCGCTCATCGCCGAGGCCGGCCAACACGTCCGGGAGATCCTCCCGTTGCTTGCGGAGGGCGAGCGTCGGCGGGGTGTAGGACAGGTTCTCCCTGGCCAGCCACTGCTTGACCCACCAGTTCTCGTCGGGAGGGCCATCGATCGCGGCCAACGGGCGGCCCTTGCCGGGCAAGTTGTCGAACTCTCCCCGCTCCGTGGCCTCCCTGATCTGGGCGTCGACCCACGATTCGAAGCTCATCCACGCCGGTTTCCGCTCGGTCATGACGCTGTCCTGAAGGGTGGTGTCCTACTCGGCGCGGTCAGCATGGCGCTCTCCTCTGTGACTTTGTGAAACGATTCACAAGCCTGTGGCGATTATGCGCCTCGCCGAACCTGTCCGTCAACCCCTGTGGCTTGGTCTGTCGCCCGACGACGCTCAGCGGCCCTCAAAGCTGGGCGGGCGCTTCTCGAGGAACGAGGCCATCCCCTCTTGGAAGTCCTTGGTGCGGAACAGCGGCAGCAACTGGAGGTACACATGGTGGACGTGGTCCGAGAACCCCTCCTCCAAGCCGGCCCGCATGAGCCGCTTGCTGGCCCTGACGGCCAAGGGAGCGTTGGCGGCGATCTCCTCAGCCAGGGCTTTGACCTCGCCCTCCAGCGCACCGTCGGCGACCACCGCATTCACCAAGCCAAGCTCGAGACACTGCTCCGCAGACAGCGTGCGTCCGGTGAAGATGATCTCGGCCGCCTTCGACCAACCGACCATGCGGGGCAGCAGCCAGGTGCCGCCGGACTCGGGGAGGATGCCGCGCTTGGTGAACGCGGCGGCCAACTTGCCGCTTTCCGCCGCGACCCGCAGGTCGCACCCGAGCGCGATGTCCATGCCGTAACCAGCCGCGCCGCCGTTCAGCGCGCAAATCGTGGGCGTGTCGATGTCGTGCAGCACCACCGGCGGTGCCTCTCGCACATCGAGTTCGGCTCCGCCGGCGTTTTGGTTGCTGCCAATGCCTTGCCCGCTGGTGGCGTCTTGCAGGTCGAGACCGGCACAGAAGGCCCGTCCCGCACCGGTGAGGACGATGACTCGGACTTGGCGGTCTCGATCAGCTTCGAGGAGTCGCTCGGAAAGCTGCTGCAGCATCGGACCGGAGATGGCGTTCAGCCGATCCGGTCGGTTGAGGGTCAGCGTGGCGACATGGCCGTCACGGCTGTACAGGACCTGGTCTTGGCTCATGCCCGACGGTACCAATCCACTGCCATCCGATGCCGGGCTGAGTCCTGCATCGCGAAAGTTCGATAGTCGAAGCATCGGGGTAGCATGTTCGATCGTGTCTGTCGTCTATCGCCTTAACCACAC
>JBPCMH010000334.1:0-4404 GCA_051002495.1 Acidimicrobiales bacterium | reverse complement strand
CTGGCTGGAGTTGATGTCGGTGAACGGGTTGGCGCTCGGCGTCGGCGTCGGGCTGGCGCTCGGGGTCGGGGTGCCGGTTGGGGTCGGGGTGCCGGTTGGGGTCGCCGTCGGAGTCGGGGCCGGAGTGACAGTCGGGGTCGGGGTCGGGGAGGCACCGCAGGACGCAAGGACCGGTACATCGAGCTCGTAGATGCGTCCATCGGGCGCGCTCGGGTCGGGATTGAAGTCGATCCCTCGGTCCGAGACGTAGACATTCGTCCCGCCCCCGACCGATGCCGGTCCGATGGTGACCCCGGCGAGCTTGTGCTCGCTGGGGGATGGATCGGGCACCAGGTTCTCCACGTTGAACGTCCGACATGCCTGCCCCGTCAGGCTGACGTCGAGGAGGATGCCATTGGCGGCACCGATGACGAAGAGCCGATTCGTCGTCGTGTCGTAGGTGACGCCCTCGGGATCGCCGGCCCCGAGGCTGCTGACGTTGAAGGAGCTGATCTCCGCACCCGTGGTCGCCGAAACCTTATGGATGCTGTTGCCGGCACCTCCGGCGACCCACAGGAAGCCGCCGCCATACGCGATACCTTCGGCATCACCGGCATACGACGCGGTGCTGAACTCGTTCACGATGACGTCATCGCCCGTACCGAAATCGCCGTCCAACCCGCGGGAGATCTCGAAGATGCGACCCCCGCCGACATCCTGTGAGATGTACAGGTTCCCGTTCGCCAGATTGACCGCCGCACCGACCGGCTCGGTGCTGATGTCAAGCCCGTCCGACGTCGTGGCCCACGTTCGCTGGACCGCGCCTCCCACGGTCGCCTCCCAGACGTTCACCCCCTGGTAATGCGTCGTGCCCGAGGCCGACTCCTCAACCTCGCCGTCGACGACGATGAACCGATTCAGAGCTGGATGCCAGACGACGTCCGACGCGTCCACCACCGGCGGCGACCACGCCGATGCGTCGATCGTGCGCACATAGGTGGCATGCGTCGCCACGTGCGTGGCGAGCGCCACCGTCGGCACCAGGACGCCAACCGCGAGCGCAGCCCCTGCAGCCGCCCAGGTCAGGCGACGGCGGGTGGGGTCCTTTCGACTCTCCATGGCTTGGCGTCCCCCTACCCAGCGCCTATTCGAGCGCGCGGTGGAGGAAGGCGGCCATCTGGCCGCGGGTGACGAAGCCCGACGGGCAGTAGCGGCCGGGGCCGCAGCCGCCGGTGATGCCCGAGTTGGCCAGCGCGTTGATCTGGTTCTCGTGCTGGTTGCCGTTGTCATCGCTGAAGAAGTTGACGATGGTCGGCGGCAGCTTGAAGGCCCGCACCAGGAAGCTCGCCATCTGGTCGCGCTTGACCGGGCTGTCGGGGCAGTAGCGCCGCACGCCACAGCCGCCGGTGACGCCGGCCTGGGCCAGCGCGTTGATCTGGTTCTCGTGCTGGTTGCCCTCGTCATCGTCGAAGTAGTCGACGCTGGTCGGCGGCAGCTTCAGGGCACGCACCAGGAAGCTGGCCATCTGGTCGCGCAGCACGTTGTTGGTGGGGCAGTAGGTGGTGCTGGTGCAGCCGCCGGTGATGCCCGCGTTGTAGATGTACAGGATGTCGTTCTTGAACTGGCTGGAGTTGATGTCGGTGAAGGGGTTGGCGCTGGGGGTGGGCGTCGCGGTCGGCGTCGGCGTGGCGGTCGGCGCCGGGGTGCCGGTCGGGGTCGGCGTGCCGGTCGCGGTCGGAGTTCCGGTCGGGGTCGGGGTCATGTCGGCGACTAGGCAGAACCGCACGGTGTCCAAGGACCCATCCGGTGAGAGGAGGCTGTCGTCGTGAGGAATGCCCCCTGCGGTGGCACCCGAGTTGTCGTAGACGTTCGAGTTCGTTCCGTCGTACAGGATGATCTCGCGCGCGACGCCGAAGGGCCGGATGTCGAACTGGGTCGGCAGTTCCGCCGGGAACGACGCATCGGCCGGGGGAACTTGCACCAGCGTCACCGTCGTGGTCTGGCTGTCGACCGTGGCGCCCTTCTCTGAATCGTCGGCGATCTCCCCGCCGGTGAAGTCCACTACCACGGCGCCGACCGAACAGGTGCTCAGCCCCACCTCCATTGTTGGCATGACCCTGGGTCCGGGAAGATTGTGGTTCGCGAGTACGGTACTCGCCACCCACAGTCCAATGACTGTGGCCGAGCCGAGTCCGAGCAGGAGTCGGGCGAGGTCAGTTCGCAGGAAGCGCGCCGAGAGCGACATGAGCGGGATACCCCCTAGTCTCGATGGGTTGTGAAGGCGGAATGGTACAGAGGTGGCGGCCGGGTGACCAGTGCCAGCATCTGAAACAGGTGCCTCAGTACACCATCACTCAGATGACCCACTCGTGCAAGCGCTCTGGGGCTCGGTCGCCTGCCGGCCAATGGAACTACTCAGGAAGGTGAACGACCCGTGCCCCCGCGACACCGTCAGTTGCGCGAATCTCCTGGAGGGTAGAGCCTGGCACATCCTCGTCGACGCTGACGGCCATCAGAGCATCTCCGCGCGTCGAGCGGCGTGAAAGCTCGAGCGAGCTGATGTTGATCCCCGCATTGGCCAGGATCGTTCCGACCGCACCCACGATCCCCGGGCGATCATGGTGGCGAGTGACCAGGATCCGCCCGGCAAGCTCCGCATCGACGGCGAACCCATCCAGCGCCGCCAGGTGGGGACGGCCGTGCGCGGTCGAGCCGGCGAGCGCCAGCGTCGGCGGCCCCTCGCCAGACGCAACGGATAGCTCGACCAGCGACGCCCATGGTTCCGAGGCGGGATTGCGCGCCTCGACGACCGTGAGACCACGATCGTGGGCCACGAGGTCAGCGTTGACCGCATTGACCCGCTGGTCAGTCACCGCATCCAAGAGCCCGATGAGCGCTCCCGTTCGGATGGGGGCACACTCTCCGACCGAGATCTCGCCCGCATAGGTGAGAGCGACGCTGTCGAAGGCATGGGGAGCAAGCTGGCGCGCAAGCTCGCCCAGCCGCCGGCCGAGATCGACGTAGGGCCGCAACTTCGGTGCCGTGTCGGATCCCGCCGACGGCGCGTTGACCGCGTGGGGAGGGGTGACGCCGCTCAGGGCCAAGAGGACCTGCTCGGCCATCTCGACGCCCACGCGATCCTGGGCCTCGGACGTGGATGCTCCAAGATGCGGCGTGAGGACGACGTTCGGGGCGGCTCTGAGCGGGTTGTCCTCGGACATCGGCTCGGTGCTGAAGACGTCGACCGCCGCACCAGCGAGCCGCCCATCGGTGAGCGCCGCAGCGAGGGCTGCTTCATCGATGATGCCGCCGCGCGCCACGTTGAGGAGGAACGCATCGGCCTGCATGGCGCCGAACTGGCCTTCACCGAGCAGGTTCTTCGTATCCGTCGTCAGCGGCGTGTGGACGGTGATCACGTCAGCCCGGTGTAGGAGCTCGGCGAATCCGACGAGCCTGGCCCCGGCCTCAGCCGCCTGCTCCTCCGTCAGGTAGGGATCGGTGGCGATCACGCGCATCTCGAAGCCCATGGCGCGTCGAGCCACGGCTTTGCCGATCTTTCCGAGGCCGATGATCCCGAGCGTCTTCCCCCGCAGCTCTCGGCCGGTGTTGCTTCCGCGTTCCCAATCACCGCGCCGGATCGACCGGTCCGCGCCGGGGATGTGGCGGAGCAGCGCGAGCATCAACGCCATCGTGTGCTCCGCGGCGGCAATGGTGTTGCCGGTCGGCGCGTTCACGACCATGACTCCCGCCCGCGTCGCGGCGTCGACGTCGATGCGGTCGATCCCCACGCTGGCGACGCCGATGACAGACAGCTTGGGCGCCGCTCGCGCCAGCAGCTCGGCATCCACGCGCGTCTGCGATCGAACGATCACGGCGTCCCAACCGTCCGACACGCCCAGCACGTCGAGGAGCTCATCGCGAGGCAGACCGAGGCGAATCTCGGTCTCATGAGCGGCGGAGAGGACGTCCAGGCCTGGCTGAGCCACGGGCTCGACGACAAGAATGCGGGCCATGCGTGGCGTGCAGTCTAGTGTGGCGAGCCTCAATGGCCTTGCCGGTTACTCACATGCGAGCGCTGCCGCCACAACGGTATGAGCATCTCCGGGCTGCCTCGTATATCCGGATATACTCCGCGCCTCTTGCATGAAGCCCATTGCGTCGCGGGACACGAGCGGCGGACCGTGGTGGGACTTTCGGCCCACTCGTACGTTGTCGGGCGCGTTGTCTACAATCCCCGGAGCGTCGCGGGCCAGCGCCTGATTCCGACGCGGCCGCCACGGGCACCTGTCCATCCATCGTCCGTGCCCCGCGGCAAAGGGAGAGACTTCTGAATTGACCGATCGACCCGACTATCGACTGAGCCACCTCCAGGCATTGGAGGCGGAGTCGATCCACGTGTTCCGTGAAGTGGCGGCCGAGCTCGAG
>JBPCMH010000333.1:0-3117 GCA_051002495.1 Acidimicrobiales bacterium | reverse complement strand
GGTCTACCTCTGGCTGCGGCCCGTCCCCCGATCGGTCATCGCCGTGGCCGCGTGGGCGGCTTCATTGGTGGCAGCCGGCGTCCTCGGGGTGGCTTCCATCGGACTGTTGGCCATGGCGGCCCAAGTCGGCCCCGACTTGGTGCTGGCCGCCCTCGCCGCGGCCGCGCTGGCCACGATCGCCTACGTGGGCCTGTTCGTCTGCCTCGGGTTGATCGTGCGTCGAGCCCTGATCTGGGGGCTCGCCTACTTGCTCATCTGGGAAGGGTTCGTCGCCCGCTCCGGGACCGCGGTCGCTCGGCTGTCGGTGTTGGTCTACGCCCGCACGATTCTCGCCGACGTGGCCGGCCACACCCCGCCACCGTTGGCCGCCTCCATCCCGGTCGCCGTCATCACCCCACTCGCGGTCGGAGCGGTCAGCATCGCCCTCACTACCTGGTGGCTGCGCCGCACCTCCGTCGCCTGACCCGCATCGCGCCCGCTTCGCCCTTCGCGGCGTTCCGCGTAGCAGAACCCGGGTTTATCCACCGAAGACAAACGCGGAACGAAGCCGCCAGGCCGTCCAACCGAGGAACCAGTCGCCGAACTGCACGACGGTGACCCACAGGACGAGCGCGCCGACGGGTACCGCGGGGGTCCACAGCGGACGGGTACGCGCCACCTGCACGAGCAGACCGGCGGCGGCGATCCACACCAACCACAGCCAGACAAACCAGGGCGCAGGCACGACAAGGCCGCTGCCGAAGTAGGGAACCCCGACCAGGAGGTGCCCGACTGCCCCGAGGACGATCGCGGCGACCCGGATTTTCAGCCTTTCGCCTTCTCCTGCAGCAGCCGCGTGACTGCCTTGCCGTCAGCCTGGCCTTGGGTTCGGTTCATCACCTGGCCGACGAAAAAGCCAGTGAGCTTCTGGTCGCCGTCGCGATACCGGCCGAACTCATCCGGGTGGGCGGCGATGAGCTCGTCAACGAGTCCGGCGAGGTCTCCCTCGTCCATCGCTTCGAAGCCGCGCTCGGCGGCGATGGCAGCCGGATCGCCAGAACCACCCGCGTCGAGGAGGTCGGCGAGTACCTGCTTCGACTGAGTGGCGGTGAGCTTGCCGTCGGCCTGCAACTTCACGAGGCCGGCAAACGCCGCCGGGTCGAGCGTCGTCGCTCGCTCGATGTCGGCACCCAACTCGTTGGCCGCAAGATTCCGGGCGATCTTGCCGTCAGCCCCGGCCGACACCGCAGCGAGCACGAGCCCGTCGAGATCTTGTTCGACGAGCGTGGCCACCTCCGCTGGGGTAACGCCGGTCGCCTCGGCCAGTGTGGCGCGTCGCTCGGCAGGCATGGCCGGGAGGGCAGCGCGCACCTCGGCCTGCCACTCGTCGCTCGGGACCAGGGGAACCAGATCCGGCTCCGGGAAGTAGCGGTAGTCGAACGCCTCTTCCTTCGAGCGCATCGAGTGCGTGCGGCCGTCGTCCTCGTTCCAGTGACGGGTCTCCTGCACGATGCGCTCGCCCGTGGCCAGCAGGTCCCACTGGCGGGCCGCCTCGTGGTCGATGGCCCGGCCGAGGGAGCGCAGCGAGTTGAGATTCTTGATCTCACAGCGGGTGCCGAACTCGTCTTGGCCGACCGGCCGCACCGACACGTTGGCATCGACGCGAAGCGACCCTTCCTCCATCCTGCCATCGGATGCACCGGTGGCCACCAGGATGGCGCGCAACTCGCTCACGTAGGCCCTGGCTTGCTCAGCCGAACGGATGTCGGGTTTGGACACGATCTCCACCAGCGGCACCCCAGCCCGGTTGTAATCCACGAGGGAGTGGGTCGCCTCATGGATGCGCCCGGTCTCGCCGACATGGGTCGACTTTCCGGTGTCTTCCTCCATGTGGGCACGCTCGATGCCGACCCGAAAACCACCCGGCAGCTCCAGATGGCCCTCGACGTTGATGGGCTCGTCGTACTGGCTGACCTGATAGTCCTTCGGCATGTCCGGATAGAAGTAGTTCTTCCGGTGAAAGATGCTGGGCTGGATGGAGCACTGCAGCGCGGCACCGATCGCCATGGCATAAGCAACCGCTTGCCGGTTCATGACCGGTAGCGACCCTGGCAGGCCGAGACACACCGGGCAGATATTGGTGTTGGGTTCGTCGCCGAACGCGTTGCGGCACGCGCAGAACAACTTCGTCGCGGTGCGCAGCTCGCAATGCACCTCGAGGCCGACAACGACCTCCCAGTCACCACTGTCGGTGGAGATGATGTCGCTCATCGGGCGGCCTCCTCGACGGCACGCGCCACCCGGAACATGAGCGCCTCGCCGAGTGCTGGGGCCATGACCTGCACGCCGACCGGCATGCCGTCGTCGCCCGAGCCGAACGGCACGCTGATGGCGGGGTGACCGGCCAGGTTGGACGGAATCGTGCACACATCCGACATGTACATAGCCAGGGGGTTATCGGCCTTGGCCCCGAAGGCGAACGCAGTGGTCGGCGAGGTCGGCGACAGCAACGCATCGAAGCGCTCGTAGGCCGAGGCGAAGTCACGGATGATCAGCGTGCGGACCTTCTGGGCTTTGCCGTAGTACGCGTCGTAATAGCCGGCGGATAGGGCGTAGGTGCCGAGCATGATCCGTCGCTTGACCTCGTCGCCGAAGCCAGCAGACCGGGTGGCGCTGTACATGGCGTGGATGTCGTCGCCGTCGACCCGGAGGCCGTAGCGGACGCCGTCATAGCGCGACAGGTTGGAGGACGCCTCGGCCGGGGCGATCAGGTAATAGGCCGACAGCCCGTAAATCGTCGCCGGAACCGACACTTCTTCGACCTTGGCGCCCGCCGCGCTCAACGCGTCGGCCGCGGCCCGCACGCGAGCGGCGACATCGGGGTCGATCCCTTCCATCAACTCATTTACCAATCTGATGCGCAGGCCGTCGACACCTTCGTCGATCCGTTCGGTCATCGACCCAAGCGATTCCGGGATAGAGGTGGAGTCGAGCGGATCGTGGCCGCCAATGATCTCCATGGTGAGCGCCGATTCCGTGACGGTTCGGCTGAACGGGCCGATCTGGTCGAGGCTGCTAGCAAAGGCGATCAGCCCGTACCGCGAGACCGCGCCGTAGGTGGGCTTCATGCCGACGATC
>JBPCMH010000332.1:0-5561 GCA_051002495.1 Acidimicrobiales bacterium | reverse complement strand
TGGCAATGCCGGGGCTCATGGCCGCGGTCCTGTTCACCTTCATCACATCGTTCAACGAGTTCACCCTCACGCTCGTCACCTACGGTCCGGACACGCTGACCCTGACCGTTCAGACGTATCTCTCGATCAGCGACGGCTTCTGGGAGGTCGCCCGCGCGCTCTCGGTCGTCCTGCTCGTGCCCTCGGTGCTCCTGCTCATACTGATCCAACGTCAGATCCGGCCAGAGAACATCCTGGGTGGAGTAAAGGGCCTCTGATGGGCGCGATGATCGAGCTCGTCGATGTGGTTAAGCGGTACGGGGATGTCGTCGCCTGCAACCGCCTCGATCTCGCCGTCGACCGCGGCGAACTCGTCACGCTCCTGGGACCGAGCGGGTGCGGCAAGACGACGGCCCTCCGCTGCATCACCGGAAGCCTCAGGCCCGATAGCGGTCGGATCATCATCGATGGTCGAGACGTCACCGACGTCCCGACCCACAAGCGGAACATCGGCGTCGTCTTCCAGAACTTCGCCCTGTTCCCGCATATGACTGTGCTCGACAACGTCGCCTATCCGCTGCGCGTGCGGGGGATCGGGCCCACTACCCGACGGGAGCGAGCGCTCGAGGCCATCCGCCTCGTCCAGCTCGAGGGACTTGGCGAGCGTTTCCCGCGCGAGCTTTCTGGCGGCCAGCAGCAGCGCGTCGGCCTTGCCCGGGCGATCGTCTACGAGCCCAACGTCGTGTTGTTTGATGAGCCGCTCTCGAATCTCGACGCCAAACTCCGGCTCGAGATGCGCGAGGAGGTCTCGAGCCTCACGGACCGCCTCGGGTTCACGTCAATCTACGTGACTCACGATCAGGAGGAAGCGCTCAGCCTGTCCGACCGGATCGCCGTCATGAAGGACGGGATCATCCACCAGGTCGGCCGCCCATCGGAGGTCTATGCCGAACCACGGACGGCGTTCGTGGCCGAATTCTTGGGCAACCCGAACAGCCTGACCGGCGTGTGCGTGGAGCGTGCCGAGAACTGGGTGGTCGTCGAGGCCGCCGGTCAGCGAATCACCTCGACCGCGGGGTCGGACACGCCGAAGGTCGCCGAGCGGGCTGTCGTCTTCGTGCGGCCGGAGAGCGTACAGATCCGCAATCGGACCGACTCGGCCGACGAGAACAGTCTGCGTGCAACCGTGGTTCGATCTGCCTTCCTCGGCGACAGCACCGAGTACATCTTGTCCCTCAACGACGACGTGTCTTGGCGCCTGCGACTCGATCTCTCGATCCGACTTACCGTTGGTGACTCGGTGGAGCTCAGCGTACCCCGGGCGAGCTCTCGCGCATTCGGACTTGGCGGCAGGGCCGAAGATGGGCCTAACGGCATCGCGCAGGCCGAGCCATGAGGCAGGTCGATGCGTTCGCGTCCTCCGGACGGTTCTGGCGCGGCAACCTGCACACCCATTCGACGGCCTCCGACGGGCATCTCGCCCCGGCCGCGGTGTGCGAGCTCTACCGGGCCGCGGGCTACGACTTCCTGGCCATCACCGACCACTTCCTCGAACGCAATGGCTATCCGTTGACGGACGCATCGGTACATGACACGACCGCCTTCATCACCCTTCGCGGGGCGGAGCTTCACGCCGGTCAGATCGAATCCGGAGAGTCCTGGCACCTGCTGGGCATCGGCCTTCCTACAGACTTCGCGCCACCGAGCGAGGACGAGACCGGTCCACAGCTCGCCAAGCGCGCGCTCGCGGCAGGCAGCTTCGTGGCCGCCCTCCATCCGGCCTGGTATGGCGCGACCGAGGCTGAGATCCGGTCACTCGGACCGATCCACGCGATCGAGGTCTGGAACGCGACCGCCGCCGATCTGAACGATCGGCCGGACAGCTGGTACGTCCTCGACCAGCTGCTGAGCCGAGGAGGCCGCCATTTTGCCCTCGCAAGCGACGACGCTCACTTCACCGGCGAGCGCAATGACGCGCTCCAGGCGTGGATCTGGGTAAAGGCCGAGGCGCTCACGCCGGCCGGCCTGCTCGTCGCGCTCAAGGCCGGACATTTCTACTCGAGCACGGGGCCGGAGTTCCGCTCGATCGACGTCGACGCGGCCCGCCGGTTGAGGATCTCCTGTTCGCCAGTCGAGCGGGTCTTCGTCACAGGTCGTGGCTCGCACGTCGCGAGCGTCCAGGGCAATGAACTCACTGAGGCGGTCGTCGATCTGGCTGACCTCGACGGGCCCTACTGCCGGGTCACCGTGCGGGATCGGGACAGGCGCCGCGCATGGTCCAACCCGATCTGGCTCGATGATCCTGCTTTCGGTCGCTGACCAAGCGATTGTCGACGTGGCTTCGATCCGTATCGAGAACGCAACCATCGTTGACTTGGCGATCTCCGGCTCGATCAGCTCGGTCCGCCGCCTCCGGGCCGTCGCCGCGCGGTGTCAGACGCGCACCTGAGCGGTAGGCTGGATTGAGGTAGGTCCCGGCAGCACCGAAACTCGTCGTCAAGCCAAGCCGCTTACTGACTCCGCTTCACCGCTGCATCGGCGAGTACGTCGGCGGCCTGTCTGATGCGCAGCCCGACAGTGTCGAGGCGGCGGAGCAGCTCCCTCGTCTTCAACGTCGTGGCCGTCACCCGCTCGCCCTCCGCGTTGAGCACATCCGCCAACGTCCCCTGGTACAGGCGCCGCATCTCGTTCCCAGCCTTCTTGGCGGCCAGGGCGCGGCGCGGAATGGTGGTCGGATCGTCAATGAGGGCACCCGTCGCCTCTTGCAGCACGTCCATGGCGTCCATCACCGTAGCGAAGAGCGGTTCGAACCGATCGGTGGGCCGCATCTTGTAGAGCTCCCACTCCCGCGAGAAGTCACGCAGGTGATCGAGCACGTCGTCGATCGCACGCGATAACCGAAACAGGTCCTCGCGATCGACGGGTGTAACCAAGGCATCGGACAGCGCCGCGACGAGCTTCGCCCGCTCCGCATCTCCATCGTGTTCGATATCGCGGATCTGGGCCCTGAGCTCCCCGACTTCTCGGGTGCCAGCCACAGTTTCGCGCAGGACCTGCGCACCGCGGACCGTCGCTTCTATCTGAGCAGCAAGATGGATGACGAATCGCTCCTGGCCACGGCCGGCCAGATCGCGCACCAGGCGGCGGATACTCTGCACGGGCCGCATCATTCCCACATTCGCCGGCCGATCGCCCCGGCAAGCGCCGCAATGCCGACCGCCGCCGGCAATGTTAGGAACCACGCGGAGGCGAGCTGGATGACGGTGCGCCAGCGGATGCGCCCGTATCCCCGGCTCAGGCCTGCGCCGAGCAGCGCAGCGGTGATCGACTGGGTCATGCTGACTGGTGAGCCGAAGGCAGTGGAGCCCAGGACGGCGATGGCAGATGCCGTCTCGGCGGACACTGCCTGCAGCGGTCGCGGCGGCGCCATGCGACGCACGACGGTGGCTGCGATCCGCGGAAGGCCCATAAGGAGCCCGATACCGAACAGAAGCGCGATCAGACTCAGTTGATCGAGCCGCGGCACCACGGGCGGTCCAACGGTGCCCGCGGCGACGGCAAAGATGGCGAGTGCCTTCTGGCCGTCGTTTGCAGCGTAGGCCAGGCACTGTGCGCCGAATGCGGAACGGTGCGCCCAGCCCAGTCGGCTGGCGTGCCCACCGATTGGTGCGTGCCGCAACAGTCGGATGAGGAGCCAGGCCACGAAGCCACCCACCAGCGGCGCCGCGAGGCCGATGAGCAACACGACTCCGACGGCCCGCCATGCGACCGGCAATCCGAGCCCCAGCCCCGCCCCGGTGATGCCTCCGATTAGGGCCAGGGTGAGGCTGGTCGGTAGGCCGAGGCGCGCCAGAGCTGCCACGACCAGGACCGCGGTCAAGACCGCGACAAGAAACGCGAGCCGCGGCACCGACCCGTCCTGCCCGACCGTGCCAACCAGCGACGTGGCCATCGTCGTCGCCACCGCCGTACCGAGCAGCGGCGGCACGAGCACCAGCGCGGCGAGCAGAAGCCCGATCGCAGCCAGCGGTGACAGCGAACGCATCTGCAGCCCGCTCGACACGAGCGTTCCGCCGTCGTTGGCCCCGCTGACAAGGACGAAGGCCCCGGCCACGATGTAGAACAGCAGCGTCTCGAGGCTCATTCGCCGACAGGCGCGCCGGCTCCCCGTTGGACGGTCAGCTGACGGATATAGCGGTGATTCGCTTCGATCAGCTCAGCGCCACGCCCTTCGGCGTAGCCCTCGATGGTAACCACTCCGCCGTACCCGGATGCCACCAGGCCGCGATAGAGAGCGCCGAGGTCGATGTCTCCATTCCCAAGCGGCAGGTGCACGATATTGGGATTGCTATCCGAAAGGTGCATGTGGGCGACCCACGCCAGGTCGAGGTCCGCGAGAAACTGCACCCGGTCGTAGTGCGACCAGGAGTGCGCGTGATCGATGGTAACCCGCGTTGCCCGGTAGCCTTGCTCCACATCACATGGCGGGCATCGACAGACAGCATGAAGACTTCCCTAGGCCGCTTCTCCACGAGCTCCAGTGCCACGGTCACGCCCAGCTCATCGGCGACGTCGTCAACAGGCTCGAGCGACCCAAGCACCAGCGGCCAGTAATCCTCGCCGCGATCGCGCGAACTCGATCGCCTGCCGGGTGGACCACCACCACGCCGGCGCCGAGCTCTGAGGGGAAGCGGACGGACTCGATCGTCTGGCGCTGCGATTCGGCCCGAATGCCGCGGTTCCAGGCCACCAGGTTCAGGTCGGCTCGAAGGTGGTGGGTCCGGCCGAGTCCTGGCCCGTGCGGCAGGATCCTGAACCACGAGCCCTTAGGCGGAGCAGCACCGATCGCGGAATGCAAGCCGGACGACGCGGGCCGGCGACCGGCTGGCTGGTGCGAGGCCATCTCGTGGAGCAAACCTGGCCGGGTCATCCCAGCTGCGCCTCCGTCACCAGGTGCAGCAGATCGTGATACGAGCCGATGAAGGTGCGCAGCGTCTTGCGGGTCGGGCCCCAGGCATCGATCTGATCGAGCGCCAGGCCATCGGGCTCGAAGGCGCTCACGAAGTCGGGCAGCTGCCGCAACTCCCCCAGGTGCGCCTCGTCCACGGGGTCATCGATGCGCGAGCGGACCCCGACCGACGAGGCATTGAAGCGTCGCTGCCAGGCGGGTGGCAGGGTCAGCACCAGGTCGCCGCCGATCAGCTCCGACCAGTGCAGATGGTGCCGGATGGCGGCGGCCAGCAGCCGTGCCCGGAAGCCGCGCTCCTGCCACACGCCGTAGGCGCGTTTCACGACCGCCACCCCGGACCAGGGCATGGCGCCGGGATGGACGGAAATGTTGCCGGCATCGGCTCGCTCGCGGAGCCAGTCCTCGAGGCGGCCCATCATGATCGTGATGACCGGGCCCATCCGGGTGGTGTCGCGATTCTCGGCGTCGCGTCGCGCAAGGCCGCACTCGACGGCGTCGGCGGCGGCCAGCGCCTGGGCGACGCTGAACGAGACGGTGGCGTTGATGCTCACCCCCCGGTAGGTCGCCTCCTCCATCGCGGCGATCCCGGCGCGGGTGGCGGGCAGCTTGACGA
>JBPCMH010000331.1:0-3544 GCA_051002495.1 Acidimicrobiales bacterium | reverse complement strand
CGCGGTCCGCCAGCAGGCTGCGGTGTTCGCCTTCGGGGAGTAAGCCATCGGCGAACGTCGTTGCGTCATGCGGGCGCGACGTGATCGGTAATGAGCACGACAGGAGCGGAGTGTTGATTTGAAAGCGCTCGATGGCCTCCGTGTTGTAGGTGAGCCGCGCTTCGCCGCCTCGCCTACGGTCAATCGTCGCAACCGGTCGATCATGCAACCAGACGATCAGTCGCTCAGTCACTGCCATCGCGGAGTTCGATCGTGATGCTGGCGCCGAGCCTGCGGAGGATACGGAGCTCGTGCTCGAGGATCGTCGAGGTTCTCCCAGATTCGATCTTCGAGAGGTAGCTCGGCGTGAGCCCCGTCTTCTCGGCCAGTTCCGCTTGGGTCATCGCACGCCGAATGCGCAGTTCACCGATCGCGCGGCCGATATCGGCCCCTGTGCGCACCCTGACTCTCGGCACACCCCGCTCCTCCAACTAGTGGACAATACTGTCGTATCCTAGCATCGCCCAGACGATCGACAACATTGTCCTGTTCCACATGCGAAGAGAGAATGGACAATAATGTCCAGGGAGACAAGCGGCGCCGGGGGACCTGACGCTCGGCTACCCGCGCGCATCAGGAAGCTTCCACCACTCAACGGGGTTCAAACGTTGTTCCACTAAGCCCGCCCACACGACCCAGTTGCGCCGCGAGGGGTGAGTCGTGACCCGACGGTGCGGGTTTCTGCTGTCAAACGATGTGTCTCCTCATGTCCCGACTCCGTGGGCTATCCTTGACACATGAGGATGCACATTCAGCTGCCCGACGATCTGGTTGAGCAGCTGGATGCACGGCTGGGAACGCGGCAACGCAGCGCCTTTCTCACGGCGCTCATCCGAAAAGCGCTGGATGACGAGCGTCGGTGGGACGAACTCGAGGCCGTACTCGGTTCCATCGACGATTCAGGTCACGACTGGGATGACGACCCCGCAGGGTGGGTCAAGGCTCAGCGCGCGGACACCCGACGCGCCGGCTGAACATGGCGCGCGTGCTGCTCGACTCCACCGTCTTGATCGACGCGCTCCGGGGTCGGCCCGCAGTGCGGCGCATCCGGGAGATGCGGAGGACCGGCGACGAGCCCTGGGTCTGCGCCATCTCCGTCGAGGAGATCTGCAGGGGCATCCGCGACGAAGAGGAGCAGCTCGCTCGTCGTCTGTTCCGCGGGTTGCGAGTGGCTCCGGTCGGCGACTCCGAGGGCGAGGTAGCCGGGACCTGGCGCCGCACCTTTGCCCAGCGCGGCATCACGCTTCATCAGGCCGATTGTCTCATCGCGGCGGCGGCCGGGGCCATTGGTGCGGATCTGGCCACCGGGAATCCGGGCGACTTTCCGATGCTGGGTTCGCGAGTCCAGCATTGGGCCGTGGGGAGTTGACGACGCTCGATCTCAGGATCGAATCCTGCCGGTTCGACCGGCGGCGATGATGGCGTCGAACTCGGCCGCGGTGAGGGGGATCACCGACAGACGGTTGCCGCGGGCGAGCAGTCGAGAGTCGGCCAGCTCGGGAATCGTGCGGAGTTCGTCGAGGGGGACGAACTTCAGCTTGCGGACGGGAGCCACGGTCACGATGTCCCAGCGGGGATCATCGCGTGAGGAACCGGCGTCGTAGTACTTGGCCGTCGGATCAAACTGGGTGGGATCGGGCTCGGCCTCCTTCACGATCTTGCACACTCCCGCAGCCCCCGGCGGCTTGGCGTTGGAGTGGTAGAAGATCGCCTGGTCGCCCTTGCGCATGTCCCGCAGGAAGTTGCGAGCCTGGAAACTGCGGATGCCGTCCCATGGCTCGCGGCGAACTCGCACGAGGTCGTCGTAACCGAAGACGTCGGGTTCGGACTTCAACAACCAGTACTCCATGGCCGCTTTCGTAGCAGAACCCGGGGCGCCGGGCGCCGGCCTGGCCCACACACCATGACCGAATTGACCAGTCGCCGCGGGGTACCGTCGCTACGAGGTCAACGGCGGAGGAGACGCCCATTGTCCACGTCACCAAGGAGCACCTGATGTCCATTGACTCTCCCGCACGGTCGGGCCCACTCCGCCCGACTCGGTCCCGCTCGCCGCGCCTCCGTGTCGCCGCCGCCGCCGGTGTGGTCGTCCTCGTCGCCGGCACCGCCGCTTGCGGCGACGACGATTCCGCCGACGACTCGCTGCCCGCAGCGATCGTCGGCACGAGTGAGGTCACCGAGGTCACCGAGCCTGCCGTCGCGACGTCCGTCTCGACCGCTGCCACGACGACCGTCGCGGCACCGGCCACGACCACCGGCGGCTCGGCGATTGCCGGCCAGGGCGACGGCGACGCGCCGACCGGCTCGTCCGGCGACGTCAGCGGCAGCGATGCGCCGGCCTCGGGCGCCCCTACGGCGTCGGCCGTCGGCGGATCAGCGCCGGACGACTCGGCCCCCGTGAGCACGACCGCCGAATGTGAGGACTACCAGACGAACGTGCAGTACCCGCTCGAGAAGTGCAACACGGGGTACGTCATCGTGCTCGTGCAGAGCGTGCTCAAGAACTTCGGCTACTACGACGGCCAGATCTCGGGCGACTTCGACGACGCCACCGAGCAGTCCGTGCGCGACTACCAGGACGCGATGGAACTCGAGGTGGACGGCTTGGTCGGATCGCAGACCTGGAGGCGCATGCTGCCCAACCTCAACGTCGAGGGCACCGACAACAACGGCAACGGGGTGATCGACCCCTTCGAGGTGGCGGCCGGATGACGGCCGCCCCCATGCTCACGACGTGACCGAACGGGTCCGGGCCCGGGTGGTGGTGCACGGACGGGTGCAGGGGGTCTGGTTCCGCGAGTCCTGCCGGCGCCAGGCCGAGGAACTCGGGGTACACGGCTGGGTGCGCAACCGCATGGACGACACGGTGGAAGCCGAGTTCGAAGGGTCCCAGCCGGGTGTGGCGCGGGCGGTGGCGTGGTGCCGGGACGGGCCGCCGTCGGCCGAGGTGACGGGTGTGGACGTCGAGATGATCGAGCCCGCTGGCGACGCCCGCGGCTTCACCGTGCGCTGACCCGTCCACGTTCGGGCGGGTGGCGGAGCGCGTCACGTCGATCCGAGCGCAGCCGCAGCCACCTGCTTGCGGAGCCGGCCCAGCGCTGCCGCTTTCGGCGCGGCGACGACGGCGTCGGCCACCACCTCGGTGCGACTCATGGTGGCTCCGCCGGACCGGAAGAACCGACGGCGGACGTGGCCGGCCACCGCCACCGACGCACCGGCGGTCATGGCATCGACGGTCGACGCCGGGCCCGTCGAGTCCGGCAGGAACCACGCCACCGGCGTGGAGCACGTACCGACCACGCCCCGCGTGGTGACGTCGAACTCGACGAGCACGTCGCCCGACGGCAGGCTGCGTTGGCGGGGTTCGGCGGAAAGTTCGCCAAAGAGGAACACGACGTTGGAGTCGTCGAGCAAGGTTGGGGAGGACATGACCCACTCCTGGGGGTGACACCCGGCGGGACCGGGCGACGGATGTGGGGAATGGTCGGTGACGGACAACCTACGA
>JBPCMH010000330.1:0-2915 GCA_051002495.1 Acidimicrobiales bacterium | reverse complement strand
TGCCGCTCTCGCTCGAAGCACTCCTGGCGGTACCGCAGCGAGGGCCCGCTCATCGGGTGAGTCTACGCCAGCGCACGCGCCGTGAAGCACAGATCGCCGAGATCGACACCGCCGACATCGTCGTGGGTGCTCACCTCGCCACCGCCTGACGAGGTCATGCCGGACGGCTCGTGATGCCCAGGCCCGTCACCACCTGACCGGTGGCGGGCGGCGGGTGGGTCGCTGCGGTTGCGTCCTCGACCTCGACGCGTCGGAAGTCGATCCAGTGCTCGCGCAGGGCGACTTCGATCCGGCTCGTCACGGTGTCGTCGGCCGCCGTACAACCGTTGCAGCTGCCGTGCATACGCAGGCTGACCACGCCGTCGGCGACGCCGAGCACCTCGATCTCCCCACCGTGCGAATGCACGTACGGACGAACTTCGTCGAGTGCGAGCTGCACCACCCGGTCGATCATGCTCGCGTCGAAGTCGACGCCGAGCCCGTACGTGGCCAGCATCTCGCCCACGATCGGGTGGAGCGCGGCCTGTTCGAGGAACAACTCGCCGCGCCACTGCCGCACCATCTCGACGAACCGACCGAGACCTTCCCGATGGAACACATCGAGCCAGTCGACGAGTTCCTCGACATCGGACCGCCCGGCGTCGTCGGTGCCGGCAAGCAGCCGTTCGGCGACCTCCGCGACGCGATCGAGGATCTCGTGGTAGGCGACTTCGTCGCTGCTCATGCTCCGACAGCTTCACGGACGAGGCCGAGCACTGTGCCGACCGCCTGTTCGACCGGTTCCGAGAACCCCCAACCGAACTCGCTCTCTGCCGGCTCGACTTCGATCACCATCGTGTCCGCCGGGAACGCGTTCCAGTACCGGCAGACGGCGAGGGTGTGGTCGAGATCGATCACCCCGCCGACCGACTCGCTCAATCGTTCGTGGACTTCTTCGGCGTCGGGCATCGGGGTGTCGGCGAGCATGTACTGCCGGATCGTGCCGGCCGGGTCGACCCGCCGTGGCATGCAGCCGAGCAGGATCACGCGGGCCGGGAGCAGTTCCTCCAGGCGATGCATCACGCGGTGTGCCGAATAGGACAGATCCTCGAGGACGACCTCGTCGGGCCAGCTCAGCGAGGCCGCTCGGGCGAGCCAGTTGGTACCGAAGTCGAGGTCGCGCAGCCAGGGCAAACCGATCCCACCGACCAGGGTGCAGCTCGAGGTTGTCGCTCCGCCCGAGCGCACCTGCGCCCCCTGACCGAGCAGCATGTCGATCACCTCGTCGCGGTCGTTCGTCACTCCAGTGTGCATCCGCACGAGTTGACCTCGCGAGTGATGATGCCGCGTCCGGTGTCCATGTGGGTGGTGCAGGGCATGCACGGGTCGAAGCTCCGGATCGTGCGGAGGATGTCGATGCCCTTGATGTCGTCGTCGCCGACACTCTCGAGAATCGGTGTGCCGACGATCGCTTCCTCGTACGGGCCGGGCATGCCGAACGGGTCACGGGGCGATGCGTTCCAGGTCGAGGGCGTGTTGATCTGGTAGTTGATCAGGCGGCCCTTGTCCATGTGCATGTGGTGGGTCAGGTACCCGCGGGCGGCCTCCCAGACACCGACCGACACGCGCTCGTCCTTGGGCACCTTGAACGGTGTCGACACCTTGGTCTCACCGGCTCGCCAGTAGCCGAACGCCTGGTTCAGACAGATCATCCCGATCGCCGCCGTGAACGCCATGCCGTACGCACGGCCGCGGTTCCGCTCGAACGCGTTGAGCTTGTCCGGGATCTTCCAGTTGAGCTCCATCTCGGGCAGATCGTGCGCCGGCAGGAGGATCCGGAGACCGTCACCGGTCGCTTCGAGGTAGGGGTTCTCGGGGAGCTGCTGCGCCATCGCCGTCGTCCACATCCGGCCGTAGATGCCGGTTTCCATCGACGTGCGATCCCAACGCGGGGCGGTCGCCCAGGAGTACTTCTCCTTGAAGTTCTTCCCCTCGGGTCGGGGAATCGTCTCCTTGTTCCACATGTGGTACGGCGACAGCGGGTTGCCGAGCGGGTCGGTCGGGAACTTCGGCTCGCTCTTGATGGTCCAGTCGTCGTAGTAGGAGTGCTCGACGAACTCCTCGATCCCCATGTTGACCTCGGTGATCTTCGTGGTGAGCAGCTCGCCGTCCTTGATGGTACCCGGCGCCGAGAATCGTGCTTGTCCCCAGGTGTCGATGTTCTTGTACGTCGCGTCGTAGACCTCCGGGTCGTCCCAGATACCGGTCTGGATCAGGTTCGACGGGCGCAGGCCAACATCGGAGTACGACGGGTTCACCGCGAGGAAGAAGTCACAGATGTCGTCCCAGATCAACGCCAAGCGCTTGGCGTAGTCGAAGAGCTTGCCGAGGGGGGCGTAGTACTCGTTGAACGTCGTCGTGCTCACGGTGGTCGACACACCACCCGGGACGAGTGTCGACGGATGCGGGTACTTGCCGTACATCAACGAGCACATCTTGCGCGCGATGCGGGTGTACTGGAGTGCCTCGAGGTAGATCGACCCCTCGAGTGGGTTGAAGCCATCCATGATGTCTTTGACGGTTCGGTAGCCGTGCACGTTCGAGTTCGGCGCCATCGTCTGCTCGGCGAGTTCGACGAGTTCGGGGTTCGTGACCGACACGATCGCGGTCGAGTAGTCGGGTCCTGCCAGCAGGCCGAGGTGCAGCGGGTGGTCGTAGAACATCTCCGCGACCTCGCCGAGGTTCCGGACGCAGACCCCCAGCGGTGGCGGGGTGATGCCGAACGCCATCTCGATGCCCATCGAGGCAACCGTCGAGTGCACGCCACCGCAGACTCCGCAGGCACGCGACGAGATGTCGATCGCATCGCGGGGGTCGCGGCCCTGGAGGATGATCTCGTAGCCGCGGAACAGCATCGCCATCGAGTGCGCCTCGAC
>JBPCMH010000329.1:0-3836 GCA_051002495.1 Acidimicrobiales bacterium | reverse complement strand
CGGCACGGCCGAGTTCGTCACCGCCCTTCAGCTCGACACCAAGCTCGCCGGTATCCCCGCCGAAGTGCTGGGCGCGGCGCTGAAGCAGGCCCGCGACGCCCGCCTCCAGGTCCTCGAGGTCATGAACGCAGCCATCGCCGAGCCCCGCTCGGAGGTCCGCGAGACCGCTCCGAAGATCATCAGCTTCGAGATTCCGATGGACAAGATCGGCGAGGTCATCGGGCCCAAGGGCAAGGTCATCAACACCATCCAGCAGGAGACCGGCGCCGATATCGCCGTCGACGACGACGGCATGATCGGCACCGTGACCATCGGCTCCAAGGATGGCGCCGCGGTCAAGGCGGCCAAGGAGCGCATCGAGTTGATCCTTGATCCGCCCAAGGCCGAGGTTGGCGCGATCTACCCGGGCAAGGTGGTCAACATCACCAAGTTCGGTGCCTTCGTCAACATCCTTCCGGGACGCGACGGTCTGGTCCACATCTCGAAGCTCGGCGGTGGCAAGCGCATCGACCGGGTGGAGGACGTGGTCAACCTCGGTGACGACATCGAGGTCCGCGTCGATGACATCGACCCCCAGGGCAAGGTCAGCCTTTCGCCCGCAGACTCCCCGCCGCCCGCTGAAGGCAGCGGTGGCGGTGGCGGCGGCGGACGTGATCGTGGCGACCGCGGTGATCGCGGTGATCGCGGTGATCGCGAGCGCGGTGGACGCGACCGCGGTGACCGCAGCGAGCGCGGAGGTCGGAGCAGCGGCCGCGGCGGCCGCGACCGGGGTGGCGACACCGACTCGCCCAAGCCTGACGGCGACGTCGTCTCGTTTGAGGACGCGTGGCAAGGCGAGTCTGCCGAGCAGTTCGGCAACCTCGGCCCGGAGACCTCATCCGGTGGCGACAGCGGGGGTCGCCCCCGTCGCAACCGCGGGCGCTGACCACAGCCAGTCCGTGATTCGGAGCGGTGCGGGTGCCAGCCAGGTTCGTCCTGGTCGGCCCCGCACCGCTGTCGCGTCTGGAGCCAGGTCCCGCACGGCGAGTCGCCTCGAAGCGACCGCTACGCTGCACGACCATGCGAGTCGGGGTGTTCGGCGCGGCGGGACGGATGGGTTCCACGGTTTGTGCCGCCGTCGCCGCCGATCCGGTGCTGGAGCTTGTTGCCGCGGTTGACCCCCTTCATGCCGGGCTTGACCTGCGCCAAGCGGCAGGCGTCGACGTCAGAGGGGTGCAACTCCAGGGCGACCCCGAGGTGTTTGCCAAGACCGGCGTCGAGGTGGCCGTCGACTTCACCCATCTCGATGCCGCCCGCGGGAACCTGGCCTGGTGCGCCGAAAACGGTGTGCACGCGGTGGTGGGCACGACCGGCTTCGACGACGCCGACCTCGAACGGTTCGAATCAATGTTCACGAAGAGCAACTGCCTGATCGCTCCGAACTTTGCCATCGGCGCGGTGTTGATGATGCGCTTCGCGGAGATGGCGGCTCCCTTCTTTGAGACGGCCGAGATCATCGAACTGCACCACGACGCCAAGATCGATGCACCCTCGGGCACGGCGCTCCGGACTGCGGAGCGGATGGCGGAAGCGTCGGGGGAGTGGGGGGTAGATCCGACCGAGAACACGGTGGTCGACGGGGCCAGAGGCGGGGTCGGGCCGGCCGGTATCCACATCCACTCGGTCAGACTGCGCGGCTTGGTCGCGCACCAAGAGGTGCTGCTGGGCACAACCGGTCAGAGTCTTGCCATCCGGCACGACTCATTCGATCGAGACTCATTCATGCCCGGCGTGGTCCTGGCGTGCAAGAAGATCGCCGAGCTCCCCGGTGTGACCATGGGGCTCGACGCGGTCCTCGGGCTCTGATCCGAGTGACGTCTGTTGGTGGACCCGGCGCGGCCCGCCGGTCACGACCGTGATCGGTCGGCCGGTCAGGTGGGCCCGGCGTCGGGCTCCTGCTCGGCAGTGCCACCCCGAGTCGGACCCTCGAGTTGGCGTTCGATCTCGTCGACGCCCTGCACGTCCAACTTCCCCTGCCTCCGCTGGTTGATCAGCCACAGCACGGTGAAGCCCAGCGACAGCACGGTCAACCACTTCGAGTTACCCGTGATGAAGCCGGTCACCGACTCAAGCGGCGCCTCGACCCAACTCACCCCGGCCAAGAGGTAGTAGAGGGTGACCATGGTGATGGTCCCGACGATGTTCAGGGTGACGAAGAGCACCCAGTTCATTCCTGTCGCGCCAGCGAGCGCGCAGACGAGCCCGCCCGGGAAGAGGAAGACCATGGCCCAGCCGGCCTTCTGGAACATGCGCTCCATGCCCCGGACCATCCCCGCCTGGTCGTTCATCTTCCGCTCAACCCAGGCGACCGCGTTGTCGCCGTAGAAGAGTCCGAGCAGATAGAACAACGGGTCAGAGATGAGCTTCCTGATCACCGCGATCACGAGGAAGGGCAGGAAGTCGATGCCGCCCTCCCGGCCCGCCACCAGGATCAGGTTGCGGGCCCGGGGTTCGAGCGCGACCAGCCCCAGCGGGTGATCCTTCAACAGGGTCGGAAAGAAGGCCTGTCCGGCCAACCCGATCAGCACGATGCCGATGATCGGCGTGACCAAAAGGGTCAGCGTGAGCCGGCTCGGACGGGGGCGGTCGGCCTGCTCCATGGTCGCTCGACGGTAGCAGCGGTCTCCGGGGTGCCACGGTTCGAGGCCAACCCGCCGGTACCGTGACCTCACGTGAGTCGTCTGCAGCGCCGCCTCCTGGCCGCCCTGGCCGCGTTCAGCGTGCTGGTCGGCGCGGCCTTCGTGGTTGTCGCTGACCGGCGGTCCGACGACGGAGGTGCGCCCCGGTTGGCCGCAGCCGAGGATCGCACGACCTCCACCACGGGCAAGTCCGAGACCACGTTCGCCTTGGTGCCCGTCGAAGGAGGTGCTCCGCTCCCTTCAACGACGCCTGCCACCGATCCGCCTGCGCCGACGTCGTCGACGGCCGCTCCGTCGCCGATGGCCACGACCGCACAATCCAGCCTCGATGGTCGAGGCGCGATCCTGGGCCCTCCGACCGACACCACGCCCCGCACGTCCAACCCGTCGCAAGGGTGCAAGAGCCTCAACGCGCCAACCTGGAGCGTCAAAGAGTGCGGCGTAGCCTCCACACCCAGCGGCACCGTGACCTGGCTGATCGAGACACGGGGGAGTGGGTGGCGAGCCTCCCTGTTGTCGCAGGCGGGCCCGTCGCAGTGGACGCCGTTCCTGGCCGCGAATGACGATTCGGCGGCTCGCTGGTCAGAGGTGAAGGCCAAGGTGGTCGAGGGCCCATCCGGGAGCAACGACCAGATGATCGGCTTCGGGTTCAAAGCGAGGAATGGAGCGCTCGCGTTCGACCTCGTGCGTCAGGCCGCCGTCGGACTCCACCTCGACCTTGCGCAGGGCTCGGTCCGTCTGTCGAGGGCGCAGGTCGACGCGTGGGCGGCACAAGCTGATGGCAACTTCCTGCACCGCACCATTGGTTGGGTCAGCGGCGTTTGGCGAGTGTTGCGAACGGAGACCGTGCCGGCGCGGCTCGTGCCACCCAGTCACGTGTGAGCCGCGCGCCGCGCACCCGTCGCTAGCCTGCTGCTGTGGTTGCCGCTGTCCCCGCTCGCGAACGCCTTCTCGAAGCGGCCTACGCCTGCGTCGGTCGATATGGGTTGGGGAAGACCACGATGGACGATGTCGCTCGGGAGGCGGGCATGTCGCGCGCGACCGTCTACCGCTACTTCCCGGGTGGACGGGATGAAGTGATTAACGACGTCGTGGGATGGGAGGCCAGCCGGTTCTTCCAGCGGCTCTCCGTGGTCATCGGTGGCACGGACGGCCTCT
>JBPCMH010000328.1:0-10520 GCA_051002495.1 Acidimicrobiales bacterium | reverse complement strand
ACCGCCGCGAACGCCACCGCCATGCTGCTCTCCGCCTCGCGACCACCGTGCTCATCATCGGCCGGCTCATCGCCTACCGAAACCGATGGAGCCCGGCCGCAGCGTGACGCCTATCCGCTCGGGTCCTAAGCGCGGTGGTCAGGCCCGAGCGCTCCAGTGAAGATCCGAGTTCGGAGGCTCCTCGGCCAGGCGATGGCTGGTGGGTGCTGGCGGCGGCCATCTCCATCGTGTTTGTCGCTTCGGCCATCGTCTTGGAGGTTCTTGGAGGATCGTTCGCCAACTCTCCGGTACCGGACTGGGCGCACCTCGTCCCCATCGCTTGGCCCAACTGGCTCCGGGCGGCTTGGTGGGTGGCGGTCGCGGGCGCGGCTGGCCTGTTCCGATTCGGACTGCACCGACTCGGGCTGCGGCAACGTCCGGTTGTCGTGGTCGCGTCGGTGCTCCCGTTCCTTGTGTTCGCCGGCGGGATCGCCGCGAGCGCCGAGTGGGCCACCTGGCACTGAAACCGACGCCACCGTTTGGGATCGTCTCCGAGCGGACCGCCCGGCGTGCGGGGAACAAGCGTTGCTGATCCGGGGTTTCTGGCCGTATGAGCAACCAGCAAGCAGATGTCGTGGTCATCGGGATGGGCCCAGGCGGGGAGGACGTGGCCGGCCGCCTGGCTGAGGCTGGGCTCGATGTGGTCGGCATCGACCGCGAGCTCGTCGGCGGTGAGTGCCCGTATTGGGGCTGCATCCCGTCGAAGATGATGATCCGGGCCGCGCACCTCCTGGCCGAGGCGCGCCGCATCCCCGGTATGGCTGGAACTGTCGAGGTCACCCCCGACTGGGGGCCTGTCGCGCAGCGAATCCGCGATGAGGCCACCGACAATTGGGACGACACCGTTGCGGTGGAGCGCTTCGAAGGAAAGGGCGGCCGCTTCATCCGCGGGACCGGCCGGATCACCGGGCCAAACGAGGTCACCGTCGGCGATGACGTGATCACCGCCGAGCGAGCAATCGTCATCGCGACAGGTACTCGTGCCGCGATCCCGCCGATCGACGGCCTCGACAACGTCGAGTTCTGGACCAACCGCGAAGCCATTGAGACCAAGGACCTCCCCGCCTCCCTCGCCGTTCTGGGCGGGGGTGCCATCGGCGTGGAACTCGCGCAGTCCTTCGCCCGGTTCGGCGTGGTGGTCACGATCATTGAGGCCCTTGAGCGGCTGGTGCCGATGGAGGAGCCCGAAGCGGGCGCTCTGCTGGCCGAGGTGTTCACCGACGAGGGCATCGACGTGCGCACCGCCACCTCGGTCACGGGCGTATCGGCCGTGACCGACGGCGTCCGAATCGAGCTGGATGGTGCGCGCACGGTCGAGGCCGCTCAACTGCTCGTCGCCACCGGCCGCCGCGCTGAGGTGGCGGCCTTGGGCCTCGGCGCGGCTGGGGTCGACGACTCGCAGCGCTGGGTGCCCGTCGACGACCGCCAGCGCGTCACCGACGGGATATGGGCCGTCGGCGACATCACCGGGAAGGGCGCGTTCACGCACGTGGCCATGTACCAGTCGGCCATCGCCGTCGCTGACATCCTCGGCGACGATCACCACCCTGCCCGGTATGACGCGCTCCCGAGAGCGACCTTCACCGATCCTGAGATCGGATCCGTTGGCCAGACCGAAGCCCAGGCGAATGAGGCGGGAATCGGCATCGCCACCGGGTTCGCGAAGGTGCCTCACACTGCGCGCGGCTGGCTTCACAAGGCGGGCAACGAAGGCTTCATCAAACTCGTCGCCGACATCGACCGCGGCGTGCTGGTCGGCGCCACCGCGATGGGCCCGAACGGTGGCGAGGTGCTCGGCCTGCTCACACTGGCCGTCCACGCCGAGATCCCCATTTCGACCCTGCGACAGATGATCTACGCATACCCCACCTTCCACAAGGGCGTAGAGGATGCCTTGCGGAGCCTCCCGGCGTGACCTCGGCCGAGGCCCGGCCCTGGTTGAGTGCCAACGCCGACGCCCCCGACTCGAACCGGGTCGGACACTTCAGGGCGGCGAGTCGCAGGTCAATGTAGGTGCCTATGAGGACACGAACGCTGACTGCGCTCGTCGGCGCCGGGATCGCCGCCGCAGGTCTGCTCATCGCGTTCGCCAACCGGCCCCTTGCCGGTGTTTGGGCCTCGCCGGTCGCCGGGTTCTGGTTCGTGACCTTCGCTGCCGGGCTGTGCCTTCCTCTCGCGGTCGCCGTGCTAAGGCTGATGCCGTCGCGATCTTGCTCGCCGAAGTCGCCTCCTCCCCGGCAACGGCGACCCTTGAGCGCGCTGGGCGCAACGAACTGTCCGCTCTGATCGGCGAGGGGCCTGTGTGTCCGGAGGCCGTGTCGACCTGAAGCGAGCATCGGGCTACTTCCTACACCTGACGCCACCAAGCGCGACTGTCCTCGGGCTCCGATGGCCGACCTGGCAGCAACTGAGCAATGGCGTCGCTGAAGCGAGTCAGGATCGGACCGGCGACGGCCAGGATCAAGACATACGACGCAGCAAGCGCGCCGAGATCAGACTCGAGGCCGGCGGCGACTCCGAGGCCGGCGATCACGATCGAGAACTCGCCGCGGGCGACCAATGCCGTGCCCGCTCTCATCCGGCCGGGCCTGGCGACGCCAGCCCGTGCTGCGCTCCACCAGCCGGTGAAGACCTTCGTGACGACCCCGACAACAGCCAGACCGGCTGCGAGCCCAAAGATGGGAAGTATCGACGCCGGATCTATCTCGAGCCCGAAGAACACGAAGAACACCGCGGCGAAGAGGTCGCGCAGCGGCGACAGCAGCGACCGGGCGCCCTCGGCGGCGGGCCCCGACAAGGCGATGCCGACCAGGAACGCGCCGACCGCGGCTGAGGCCCGCAACTGTTCGGCGATCCCGGCCACCAGGAGGGCGATCCCGAGGATGGTCAATACGAGCATCTCGTCGGAGCGGTCGAAGACGAGGCGGCTGAGCGTCGGCCCGAAGCGCACTGCCACCACGAGGACCACGGCCACTGCGGCGACGGCGGCGACGGTGTCGACCGCCATGCGCAGCGGACCGCCACCAGCGAGGAGCCCGGCCAACACGGGAAGGTAGAGGGCCATCACGAGATCCTCAATGACAAGAATGGAGAGCACGGCCGGTGTCTCACGGTTGCCCGTACGGCCGAGATCGCCAAGCAGCTTGGCCACGATCCCCGACGACGAGATGTAGGTCACGCCGCCGAGCAACACCGCCGCGATCTCTCCCCACCCGAGCACCAGAGCAAGGGCGGCCCCGGGGATGAAGTTCGCCACTAGGTCCACTCCACCGGCTGGCGCGGAAACGCTCAGCGAATGCGTCAACTCCGCGCCGGTGAAGTCGAGACCGAGCATCAGCAACAGCAGGACCAAGCCGACTTGGGCTCCGATCTCGATGAACTCGCGAGCGGTCACGATATCGAGGACGCCACCGTCGCCGAGACTCAGCCCGGCGAGCAGGTACAGCGGGATGGGCGACAGCGACCACCGACCAGCCAAACGCCCGAGCACGGCCAGCAACAACACGACCCCACCGAGCTCCAGCAAGACGGTCGCCGCGCCGGGCGCGCCGGCTGCGACGAGCATCGGGCTCACCCCGAGCCGAGCAGCTTGGCCGCGGCTTCGATGCCCTCCGGGGTCCCAACGACGACCACCGTGTCGGACTCCAAGAGCTCGAAGTCGGGACCGGGTGCGGGGACGGCCGTGCCTTCTCGGAGCACGGCGACGATGGACGTGCCTGTTTCCGTACGAACACGTATCTGGGCGATCGTGCTGCCGATTGCGGTCGATGTCGGGCCGAGCACCAGCCAGTCGATCGCCAGGCCCTCGATGTGCTGCTGCACGTCGGCCACCCGCTGGGCCACGCGGCTGCCGCCGAGCAGTTCCGCCAATGCTGCGCTGTCCTCGACCGTCAACGGCACCGACGCCGCGACGGCATCCGGGTCGGCATGGTCGTAGATCACGAACTCCCGCCGGCCGCTGCGACGCGTCACCACCCCCAGACGCTGACCGCTCTGGGCGACGAACTCGTGGAGCACACCCACGCCGGGAAGCTCGGTCTCCTCAATATCGGGCACGGCCCAGTCTCGCGCCGGACCCAGGTATCGCGCTCGTCGACTGTTAAAGTTTTGCCGTCGAAGGGGAGTAGCCCCACGGGAAGGTCGTCATGACGGCAGCACGCTGCCCGGCCCCCCGGCCGCCACTACGGCGGTAGCGAGACTTTCGACTGTCCACGTCATACGACAGTCGAAAGGTCAATGTGTTCCTCGCCATTCAGTCCGACCGGTCCAAATTCGTCGATTTCGACGTGCCCGGATGGGCGTGGCTCGCACTCCTCGTTGTGATCGGGACGATGCTGGCCATCGACCTGTACCGGCACCGAGAAGCCCACGCCCCGACCACACGGGAAGCCCTGATTGAGTCGATCGTGTGGGTGTCCTGCGGTCTCGCGTTCTCCATCGTCGTTGCCGGCGCGTTCGGAGGAGCCGCATTCGGCGAATACATCAGTGGCTACCTCATCGAGAAGTCACTCAGCGTCGACAACGTCTTCGTGTGGTCGATGCTCTTCGCCACGCTCTCCATCCCGGTCAAGTACCAGCACCGAGTGCTGTTCTGGGGCATCTTCGGAGCGCTGGTCATGCGGGCAGCCTTCATCCTTTTGGGCACCGCGCTCATCAGCCGGTTCTGGTGGCTCCTGCTCGTCTTCGGCCTCTTCCTCGTCTTCACGGGCGCAAAGATCATCCGTCATCGGGCCGACGAAGGCGAAGGCGGAACGACACGTGGACTTGGATTGCTCCGTCGCGTGATGCCCGTTTCAGACGAGCTTGATGGCCAGAAGTTCTTCACGCGGATCAACGGCAGAAGAGCCGCGACGCCGTTGCTGGCAGCCCTGGTCGTCGTCGAGGTCACCGACGTCATCTTCGCCGTCGACTCGGTGCCGGCCATCCTGGCCGTGTCCAACGAGTCATTTCTGGTGTTCTCATCGAACGCTTTCGCGATCCTGGGGCTTCGAGCGATGTACTTCCTGCTCGCCAACGCGAAGGAGCAGTTCCACTACCTGTCCCACGCCCTTGGCAGCATCCTGATTTTCGTGGGGCTCAAGATGTCGGTGTCGCACTGGTACCACCTCAACACCTACATCTCGCTGACCATCATCATGTCGATGCTCGGTGGGGCCATCATCTTCAGCCAACGACGGACCCGGCGTTCCGGCGTCGAACTCGGGCGTGGCGCGACGGAACAGATCCGCGAGCCGTGAGGCGTCTCGGTCTGATCGCCACTCTCCAGTTCAGTCCCGCTGGTCGTCCGCCATGCGCTCGAGGCGTATGAGCATCGCGGCTGATGGGGTGACCTTGCCGCTGAGGTAGGTGCTCAAACGAGACGCGCTGGTGCCGATGAGCGCGGCAAACTGAACCTGGGTGAGCCCTGACCGTTGGATCGCCTGACGGATTCGTTCAGCCACTGCGAAGCGGTCGGCCTCGTCGGTGTCGTTTCGTGCTCGATCGATCGCCAGGCGGAATAGGGTGCCAACGCCGTCCGGTTCGCGATAGGCCAAGTAGCGCTCAAGGCGCCGGGCGACCCGTCCCCACGGCGCGCGTCGGATCTCAAGCAGGATCGGCTGCCAGTCGGGAACCAGGCCTCGGTCGATGGCGGTCACCAGCGCCTCGTAGGGCCAGGTCCGAACGTCGTCGCTCGGGTCGGCGTCGACGTTGCGGAAGGTGAGCGATGTCATGCCGCTCCCGCCAGTCGGAGCGCGAGCTCTTGGCACGCGACGACGACATCGGCCCATCGATGCCATCGCTGATCGAGCCCCTTGTAGCGAGGGAGCTCGTCGATCACGTCGGTATCTCGCGGCGCCGGCTCGGCGAGCGATGCGACGAGAGCCGTCAGCACCGATGACGGCTCTCCCGACCGGTCGACGTAGAACTCGTCAATGCCGGAGAGGACGTCGACCGAAGCCTGGATCCCAATGTGGTCAGCGAGCCCAACGACGTCGAGGTAGTCACGCACGACGTTGCGCTGCACGACCAGGTACGCCTTGACCCGAAGGGCTTCTGGCGCGGTGGGCGCAACCACGACATGGTCAGCGTCGACCTCGACCTGCAAGGTCTCGAGCGGGCGCGAGCGGCGGAGTTGCCGGAGGCCGGCCTCCACCCCTCCGAGGCTGCCCATGATGGTGAACGGGGGCTTGGATGCACGCACCGAGGTAGCCCAACCCTCGGTCGCCTCCACCGCCTCCAGCACCGTCTCGTATCGGTCGATGAGATCAGCGAGCACGTGATCATGGTCGAACGAGTCGCGATGGCCCGCGTGCAGCGCCGCGGCCGATCCGCCAACCAGAACCGCGTCAGGAACCACCAATTGGAGCCGCGCCGCCGACTTCAGAACCCGTTGCAAGGTCTCGGTACGTGCCACGAGAGTTATCATAACTGATAACGCCGCGACCCGCTGCCGAAGGTGAGGGAGGCGAACATCGAGCTCGACCCCAGCAGTCGCTCCGCGGCGCGCGTGAGCGTTAGGTCGCGATGATCGAGCAGAAACCTTCACACAGTGCTGGGTCCTGCTTCGCGGCTTTGGTTCCGAGGCGTCGGAGGTGCCGGCGCGTGGCTTCGAGTTCGGCGATGCGTTCTTCAACCTCGCCGAGCCGCTGGGCGACCGCGGCGGCCACGTGTTTGCACGGTGCTGCGCCGTCGTCGCTGACGTCGAGGATCTGTCGTATCTGGCCGAGGGTGAGTCCTGCGGTCTGGGCCTGTCGAATGAACCTGAGCCGATCGGCGGCGGTCTCTTCATAATTGCGATACCCCGAGTCGGTGCGCGCCGGCTCCGGCAGCAGTCCCTCGGCCTCCCAGAACCGGATCGTCTTGGCTGACACGCCGCTCGCCCCGGCGAGTTCTCCGATCTTCAACGACATCTCGCTTGACCTTCCAGTCGAGTAGAAGGTTTACGATAGTTGGCAATTCCCCACCACCACACCGAGGAGAACCAAATGCGAGTCGAACTGCTCTACTTCGATGACTGCCCGAACTGGACGACCGCCGACTCTTACCTGACCGCGCTCGCCGAGACCGGTGGTTTCGAGGTGGTTCACCGGGTCATCAGTACTGCCGCGGAGGCGGAGGCGGCTCAGTTCCGTGGGTCCCCGACGATCTTGGTGGATGGCCGCGATCCATTCGCATTGGGCAACGAACCGTTCGGGCTGTCCTGTCGCATCTACCAGACGCCGGACGGACCGGCCGGCTCGCCAACACTCGCGCAGCTCGCGGAGGCCCTCGGTGGCTGAGCGGCCACTCACTACCGCAGTCGCAGCCGGGGGACTGGCCTGCTGCGTGGGAACCGTCATCGCGGCCGTCGTCGAAATCGCGCGGGCTTACTGAGCGCTATGTCGCCGGGGCGTTACCCTCGGCGCGAGGGTGGGTCTCGTACATGCGGACCATCACGATGAGCCCGGAGACGCCGGTGAGGACGGCGACAGTCCAGATGGCCGCCTCGATGGAGTAGGCATCGGCGATCACCCCGGCGCCAAAGGGCAGGTCGTCATCCCCAAGGAGCTGCGAGACCTCGGCATCGAACCAGGCGACGAGGTCAACTTCTGGCTCCAACGATGACCACGTCGCCGTCCGCCCGCCGAACACCGTCGGCCACTCCGGGGGCGGTTCCGCGGTTCAGCCCGTCGCCTCCACCCACGCGTCGGCGACGGTGATGACCCGGGCGCCGACGTCGTCGACGTCCACAGGTCGGCCGTCGTCACCGATCGCGCCGGAAGGTTCGAGCAGCGACGCCAGGGGGCGGGCTGCGGCTTCCTCGGCCGGTCGCAGCAGGTAGAAGTCGGTGTGGTGCCAGCCCTCGCTCTCCCGTCCCCCGCCGTCGATGCCGAGGCGGGCCAGTTCGGCCTCGGCGTGGCGACGCTCGATGTCGTCGGCGAACCGGCGCTGGGGGAAGGTCGCCTCCTCCAGCCGTTCGGTCACCAGTCCGTGGGCGGCGCCGATGGCGACGATGGGGGCGAAGTCGATCCAGCGAAGGCATAGCGCCGCCAGGCGAGGCCGCTCGGCGTGGGTGAAGACCCGGTCCAGGGTCTTCTCGGTGATGTAGCCGATCCCGCCGCACACGGTGATCAGGTCGGCGGTGCGCAAGTCGGCGGCCAGCTCCGGCGTGGGTTCGTTCTGCTCGAGGTCCTCGGCGAAGCCGGCGTCGAGCAGACCGATGTTGGCGGCGTAGTCGATGGCCGGCTGGGCGACGTCGACGCCGGTGAACCGGAAGGTTCCGTCGGAGATGTTGGCCCGGTAGAAGTCCCGGTCGAGATCAGCGAGCTCGTCGGGCTCGACGGTGTCGAGCGCTGGGTCGCAGTACCGCTCGACAACGTCGTCGAAGTCGAGGTCGTGGTTGAAGACGGTGGCGTTCACGCCGTAGGAGCAGCACAGGTCCACGATGTGGGGAGGATCCGAGACCGCGACGGCCTGCGCTACCTGCGAGAAGACCGTGGCCGCATGGGCAGGGATCTCGTAGCCGAACTGTGACAGCGTCCGGAAGTACTGACGCGGGTCGTCGGCGGTGTAGATGTGGTCGAAGTCAGCTTTGGCCATCGTGATGTTTCGCTCCGAGTCCTCGTTCGGTCATGAGCGAACGTTAGCGACCGAGTCCCGCCCGGGCCCAGGGGTCGATGATCCGGACACCCCGGCCCTTCATCTGCTCGAAGAAGTTCCGGGAACGGATCTGGCGCATGAACATCACACACTCGAGCCCCGCCGTGGGCGGGGTGCAGATGAAGTCGGTCGGTGAGCATCGCTTGAAGGGCGTCTCCGACCCGGTGGCGTTGCACCAGGTGCTGCACGAACAGCTGCCGGCCGAGTTGGCCCTCCGCACGTCGCGCAGAGCAGCGATCCGAACCGGTCCCGTTCGATCAGCGTGCTGCTGGTCGACGATCAGGAGCTGGTGCGCACCGGGTTTCGCATGATCCTCGGAGCGGTTGACGGGCTCACCATCGTGGGTGAGGCGGCCAACGGAGTGGAGGCCATCGAAGCGGTCCAGCGGCTGCATCCCGACGTGGTGTTGATGGACATCCGGATGCCGGAGATGGATGGCATTGCCGCCACCCGGGTCATCACCGCCGACCCCAACGGCCCCCGCGTCGTCATCCTCACCACGTTCGATTTGGATGAATACGTCTACGAAGCTTTACAAGCGGGCGCCGGTGGCTTCCTCTTGAAGGACGCACCCCCAGCCGACGTCGTGCGAGCCATCAACGTCGTTGTCGCCGGCGATGCCTTGCTGGCGCCGTCAATCACCCGACGACTGATTTCGGAGTTCTCAAACGGGTCTCGCAAGGCCTCGGCTGACGGATCACCCGCAGTGAACCCAGCGCTCGAGCGCCTCAGCGCCCGGGAGGCCGAGGTGCTGGGCGAGATCGCCAAGGGCCTCAGCAACGCCGAGATCGGCGGGTCCCTGTTCATCTCCGAGACGACGGTAAAGAGCCATGTCCGCAGCGTGCTAACCAAGCTCGACTGCCGTGACCGGGTGCAGCTTGTGGTGGGGGCCGACGAGGCCGTCCTCGTGACGCCCGGCGGCTGACGGTCCGCAACGCGGTCACGCATGGCCTCATCTCCCGGCGCTAACCGGACAGATCCAGCTAGTTATACTGCTTGGTATGACTCACCGCGTGGGGCCAAAGGGGCAGGTCGTCATCCCGAAGGAGCTTCGTGACGAGCTCGGGATCGAGCCGGGCGACGAGGTCAGCTTCTGGCTCCACGACGACCATGTCGCGGTACGCCCAGCTGATCACCGCCAACCCCTCCGGGGCCGCTTCCGAGGCTGTGCGTTGAGCGACGAGTTGAAGCGCGAACGGGCCGCCGATCGCGCCCGAGAAGGGTCACCGTGACCGTCGTCCTCGACTCGTGGGTGGTGCTCCGCTATCTCGAGGACGCGGACCCGGCTGCCGAGGCGGTCGGGGACCTCCTCGAACACGAGAGGCCGCTGATGTCGTGGATCAACCTCGGGGAAGTCCATTACGTGTTGCGACGCATCCGAGGGGAGAACGACGCCACCGAAACCCTCCGCGACCTGCGCGACGTGATCGACGCGCGGCTCCCCGACGAGCGGCTCGTCCTCGACGCCGCTCGCATCAAGGCCGACCATCCGATGGCGTATGCCGATGCCTTCGCCGCTGCCCTCACCGTCGCCCAGGGCGCCATGCTCTGGACCGGCGACCCGGAGCTCCTCATCGACGGATCAGCCTGGCGTTGGCACGACCTTCGGTCCTGACGGCTTGCTTAGCGTCATTCGAGCGAACTCGAGGCTGAACCTCGACCCCGTCGTAGACCCTCCGACGCTGGACATTCGGGTGCGCATCGCATCCAGAGGTCAACGAACTTCTCGGGACGGCTCGTCCAGGTGGTGCAGCGGATCGGGTCTCGTATCGGCGTGTTCGTTAGACGACCCGTTAGACACGACCCCGCCAGGCTGTCGCAACACCGACCACGGAGAGTGCCCACTGTTGCCGCCGCAGCAC
>JBPCMH010000327.1:0-2792 GCA_051002495.1 Acidimicrobiales bacterium | reverse complement strand
TGGCGAAGCGGCCCAAGCAGGTGACCGACCTCCCGGTCCTGATCGGCTTTGGTGTGTCGACGCCTGAGCAGGCGGCGGAAGTGGCCGAGGCAGCCGACGGAGTCGTCGTGGGGTCGGCGCTCATGCGCAAGTTGTTGGCCGGTGAGGGACCGGATGATGTCGGTGCGCTCGTCGCCCGCATGCGGACCGCGCTCGACGCCTGAGGCCCATGCGTTTGACGCCGGCCGTCATGACGGCGCGGTGTCGGAATCAGTCGGTCCGAGAATCGCCTCGTTGTCCGCACCCAGCGGTCGCCCAGCCCATCGCAATCGTCCGGGCGTCCGCGACAGGCGGGCGACCAGACCTTGCATCGGGGTGCCGTCAAGGGCTACCACTGCGTCGCGATGGCGGACGTGCGGATCGGCGAGCAGCTCGGTCACGGTCAGGACGGGTGCGGCAGCCGCGTCGGCCTCGGCCAGCTCGCTCATCGCCTGATCGAGCGTCCTCGCCCCCACCCAGCTTGCGACTGCGGCGTCGACGTCGTCGCGCCGCTGCACGCGGCCAGCGCTTGTGCGCAAGTCGGTGTCGTCGCCCAGACCGATGAGCCGCATGACCCGTTCAGCGACACTCTCCGAGCTTGTGCTCAAGGCCAGCCACTTCCCGTCGGCCGTCTGCCAGGTGCCTCGGGGCACGCTGTACGGAATGCCGGCGCCGAGGCGGGGCTGGTCATAACCGAGCGCCGCGGCGGCCGGGATGAGCGGCCCCAGCACCTGCATCATCGATTCGAGCAGATTGACGTCGACAATCTGGCCCACCCCGGAGTGCAACGCCACCATGGTGGCGAAGGCGCCAACGAGGGCCGTGATCTCGTCGGTGAGTGCGACGGGAGGCAGCAATGGGGCCCCGTTTGGCTCACCGTTGATCGCCGCGAAACCCGACATTGCCTCGGCCAGGGTGGCGAACCCCGCCCGTCCCGCGTATGGACCGTCCTGTCCAAACCCGGTGACACGGGTGATCACCAGCGCGGGGTTTCGGTCGAGCAACACCTCCGGGCCAAGGCCGAGCCGCTCGAGGGTTCCGGGGCGAAAATTCTCCACGACGACGTCGGCCTCGCCGCACAGCGCCAGGAACTGTTCCCGGCCCCGGTCCGATTTCAGATCGAGCGTGACCGACCGCTTGTTCCGGCCGATGAAGCGCCACCAAAGGCTGTCACCGCCATCAGGGTGGGCCCACCCCATGCTGCGGGCACCATCGGGTCGATCGGGGTGTTCCACCTTGATCACGTCCGCGCCGTAGTCCGCGAGGTAGCGGGCGCTTCCCGGGCCGGCAATGACGGTCGAGCAGTCGATGACCGTGATGCCCGACAGCGGTCCGTCCGGCGGACTCACTGGTTCGGCGGGAGGTGCTCGCCTAGAAAGGCGACGGTGCGATCCCAGGCCACCGCGGCCGCATCTTGCTGAAAGGCCGGCACCCGGTCTTCCTCCGCGAACCAGTGCGAGGTGCCTGGATAGGTGTAAAAGTCGACGTCTACTCCGACCAGTTTGAGGTGGGCGTACATCTCGGTCACGTCGTCCTCCGCGACCATGCTGTCGTGGTCGGCGAAGTGTCCGAGGATCGGTGAAGTGATCCCTTCGAAGTCGATCGCTTGGGAGCCGTAGTAGGCGACCGTTGCGCGCACCTCGTCTTGGGCTCGCGTGGCCAGCCACATCGCCCACGACGCGCCCATCGAGAAGCCGAGCACGCCGATTGGTCCGTCGGTGGTCTTCGGCAACTTACGCAAGGTGCCAGCGCTGGCCACCACGAGTTGGGCGATCTGGCTCATGTCTGCATCGGCGAGGCGGGCCTCGGCGGCCGCTGGCGTTTCGGCGACCTCGCCCATGTTGAGGTCAGGAGCAAGGGCGACGTAGCCGAGGTCGGAAAGGCGGTCGCATACCTCTTTGAAGAAAGTGGTCAGACCCCACCAGGAGTGAAGTACCAGCACGCCTGGATGAGGACCCTCACCGGGTGGAACAACCAGGTATGCGGAACCGGCGACCATTGACGCGACCGTAGTGTGACGCCAGTGTCCCAGGAGAAAGCCCCCGACTGCGACCTCTGTGAAGCGGCACGTTTCACAGAGTGGTTCCACGAAGACGACGTGTGCTGGATCGCGGAATGCGAGGTGTGCTCCGTGCCGATGGTCGTGTGGCGCTGGCATGGCACAGAACCGCCGGAAGCAGATGTCGAACACATGCTGTCGCGGCTGGCCGAAGTCGCCGACCGCGTGTTCTCCGGTGAGGACTACAACATCGACCGCACGATGCGGCAGATCCCTGACCATTTCCATGCGCACGCCCGAGATCGGAACTGGTGGTACCGGAGATTCACCTAGCGCCCAGTCATCCCACCGCAATCAGAAGGACTCCAGCCGCGGCCAAACCGAGACCAGCGGCTTGGGTCCGGGTGATGGCCTCGTGCAGCACGATGCGGGCCAGCGCGACCGTGGCGGCCGGATAGAGCGAGGCCAGTACGGCGACGAGGGAGAGCAGCCCCTCCCTGACGGCCAGGAGGAACAGCGCGTTGGCCGTCACGTCGAGGAGCCCGGCCGCGGCGATCGTTGGCAAGTTGACCCGTTTGGCCAGCACGGGCTGGCCGACAATCAGCGCGCCAACGAGGAAGGCTGTCACCGACACCGCCCGGGCGCTGAGCAACGGATAGAAGCCGCTGGCGGTTGTCGCCTCTCCGAACGCGATGAAGGTGCCAGCAAACCCAACGCCGGCGAGCAAGGCCAGAGCGACCGCGCCGATGTCGAGACGGCGAGCGGTGTGTGGGTC
>JBPCMH010000326.1:0-6413 GCA_051002495.1 Acidimicrobiales bacterium | reverse complement strand
CGACAGAACCGCGCCGAGTGCGCCGACGACCATCAAAACCATGCCGGCGGTGCCGACGTTGAATCCATTGCCTGAAGCGGTGACCGCGAAACGCATGATGGCGCCTGCGGCAATCATCACAAGGCTGACGACGATGCCCATGCTGTGCTCTCTTCCCTGAAGCTCTACACGTGATTGGTGCAAGCCACCGGGGGCTGGGGCGACGATCCCGGAGGGTGTCGTCGTGGGCGACAAAGTCCATCACGGCATGGGAACAGCGAGCCGAGGTACCCCCAGTGTACACCCGTCTCGACCGCGACGACGGGCGGCCGCCCCGCCCGTTCCGCGAAGGTCTGCCGCGTTTGAACCTACAAGAACCTTCGCGGAGTGCAGGGGCGGCGTCCCTCGCTCGTCGGTTACCGCTTGTGGCGGGGGCCGCGCAGAATGCGCTCCACGTGCTGCGCGGCGGCGTCCCGGTCAAGATCGCCGAGCCGCACGCGTTTGGATCGGCTGGTCTCGCCGGCCACCACCTCCACGGCGGAGGGCGTCAGGTCGAATTCCTTGGCGATGAGGGCGACCAGCGCCTTGTTGGCCTGGCCGCCGACCGGCGGCGCCGCAACCCGCACCTTCAGCGCTTCGCCGTGGCGGCCCATGATGGCCGCCGTCCCCGCGCCGGGTTGGAGGTGGACGGCCAGCAGCACGCCGTTCTTCGAATCGATCAACTCCGGATGGTTGGTCACGCCGCCGGTCTACACCGTTGGGCCCGGCAGAACCCAGCCTTTACTGCAACACTTCGGTAGTCGACGCCCACACCAACGCCTCGGCCGACAAGAACACAGCGCGAGTACAGGGGGAACCATCATCACCTACGCACCGTCTACCAGGGTGTTCCACGACGCAGACAGCCACATCATGGAGTTGCCCGACTTTCTGCGGGACTACGCCGACCCCGATGTGCGCGACGAACTGCCACAGGTGAGCTACTCGGCGTCGCTGGTCACCGACGAGGAAGTGGCCGAGATCGTGGCCAACGGGAGCAAGCACACCACTGATCACGTTGCTAAGCAGGTCGCCCTTGGCGACGCACTGATCGCCGAGTCAAAGGAGATCCAGGCGCTCGGCGCCTTCAACCGTGACGACCGCTCGGTGGCGCTCGACCTCCTCGGCTTCCAGCGCCAGTTGGTGTTCTCGACCCACAGCGTGGCCACGCCGTTCCATCCGAGCTCGAAGCTCACCGACCGCATCCGCTACGGCGCGACGAGAGCCCACAACCGCGCCATGGCGGAGTTCTGCGCCAACGACGACCGGCTGCTCGGCGTGGCCATCGCGCCGCTCGAGAACCCAGAGCTCGCGGTAAGAGCCGTGGACGAAGCTCTCGACGCTGGTTTAGCCGCGGTGTGGGTGCCGCATCATCCGTGCGGCGATCGTTCTCCCGGCCACGTCGACCTAGCTCCGTTCTGGGCGCGACTAGCCGATACAGGAACGCCGTTCCTGCTCCACGTCGGCGGCGCGCCGCTGCAGCTGGATCCCCGGTGGGCCAACACTGGGCGACCAAAGGCGCGCGACTGGATGGGCGGCGGCGAGAACGTACGCAGCAAAGACATGGCCGTGCTCCACCAGGGGCCAGAGACGTTCATCTCGATGCTGGTCATGGACGGGGTGTTCGAGAACAACCCTGGGCTGCGCGGGGCCAGCGTGGAGCTCGGCGCCGGCTGGGTCCCCGCCATGATCGAACGGCTCGACTGGGTGGTGAAGTCGTGGAGCAAGGTCGACCAGTACCTGGCCGCCCTCACCCGCAAGCCGTCGGAGGTCCTGGCTGAGCAGATGGCCTTCACGCCGTATGTGTTCGAGGACATCGGCACGCTGATCGACCAGTCCAACCCCGACCTCTACCTCTTCTCCAGTGACTACCCCCACGTCGAAGGTGGCCGCGATCCCATCGGCCGGTTCGAACGGTCGCTCGGCGACCGCAGCGAAGCCACCCGGGACAAGTTCTACGCGACCAACTTTGAGCGCATCTTCGCGCTCTGACTCAACCTGCGTGTCGCTCGACAGCTGGGAGGCGGAGAACGAACTCGCAGCCTGTGCTGTCGGAGGTCCGCAGCACGAGGTCGCCTCCGTGGGCTCGCGCAATGGCGCGGGAGATGTACAGGCCGAGGCCTGTTCCCTTGGCCTGGCTGCCGAGGCGCGAAAACTTGCGGAACAACTCTGGGACCTTGTGGGCGGGGATGCCGGGGCCGTGATCGCGGACCGAGAGTTCGACCTGCGCGTCCGTGACGTTCACCTTGACGTCGATCCGTGTTCCGTGGAGACCGAACTTGGCCGCGTTGGAGAGCAGGTTGATGAGTACCTGGCGGATGCGTGTGCCGTCGAGTTCGACGACCCTGGTGGGGCCGAACTCGACGAAGACTGGGTGGGTTTGAGTGATCTCGGCCATGTCGGCGACACAGTCTCGAACCAGTTCGGTGAGGTCTGTTGGTTCGAGGATCAGATCGAGGGCGGCAACCTCAATTTTGCCGAGGTCCGAGAAGGCCTGGATGAGGGCGCCCAGGTGTTTCGAACCTCGAGCGATCGCCTCGGCCGCCTGTTGGACCGACTCGGGCGACATCCTTTCGGCTGCGCTCTGGAGGGTCATGGCGAAGCCCTGGAGCACGGTGACCGGGTTCTGGAGTTCGTGGACGAGCAAGGCGACGAGCTCCTGACGCTCCTGGTTCCCCTCGGCCATGTCGGCCACGGTCGGTTCGGTTGGTTCGCTGAGGAGGCTCAGGGTTGTTTGCCTCGTCTTGGGTGGAACAAGTGCGAGCATCGTCGGGGCCAACTTCTCGACGATGCCTCCCTTCTCCATGTAGCCGCTGGCACCCTGGCCAATGGCTTCGGCGGCCATCTGCCGTGCATTGAATCCGGAGAGTACGAGCACCTTCGATCCCGGCGCGGCGGCGAGAATTCCCGGGAGTGCCTCGAGCCCGTCCATGACCGGCATCGAGAGATCGAGGAGCACGATGTCGGGTTGGACCGCACCCGCCTGGCGGATCGCCTCCTCGCCGTCGCCCGCTTCTGCGGCGACACTGAACTCTTCGTGTCGACCCAGCGTCATGCAGATCAGGAAACGGACATCGGCGGAGTCGTCGACGACCAACACCCGCAGAGGACCATCACCATCAGTCCGGTCTGGGCCCGGCTCAGGATCCGCCAATCGTGACTGCCTTCTTGCGGCGGAGGTCGCCTGGCCCGAGTCGAACCTCGGTCCCTACCTCGCCCAGAAGATCGCTGATGATCTGACGGGCCGCCGAGAGCGTGGCCTCCAGCGCCTCCCTCGAACGCTCTCGCTGGTCGAGCGCCAGCGCGGTCTCCGCGACCACGAGACCCTGGACAATGTTGTCGTTGATCTCCAAAGCCTGACGCTGCTTTTCCTTCATGTCCTCGAAGAGGGCGGCACCCTTCATCAAGGAGCCGTAGGTCGATCGGAGCGACACGTAATAGATCCCGATTGCCGCAGTGAGGGAGCCCCAGAGGACAAGGTGCCACTCGATCGACGCTCTAGCCGCTGTGCCGACCTCGCGCTCAAGTCCGAAGATCGGCGCGACCAGGTGAAACATGTGGATTCCATGCCCGATCCCGCACGACAGGAAAATGGCCGCTGTCGCTGTTCCCAACCGGTTCGAACCGAGTTGGCCGGTCCGGATCAACGGCAGCGCGATCGACACCGTGATCACGACATATGCCACGAAGAGCACGCCGTTCGCGACTGCACCGAACTGCCACCACATAGGTGAACCACCTCGCCCTTTGACACTCCCAGTGTCCACTCATGCCACCTCGTCCACCATGGCCCCGACGAGCCATTCCGACATAGCCCGCTCAGGGACCACGACGAAACTACTTGCGCAGTCGGATCGCCTGGACCTGGGGTGAAGACACAGAAATCAGGCAAGTAGTTTCGTCGTGGTCGCTCAGTGCCCGTGGCGGTGCTACCGGGTGGCAGACGCGGCCTCGATCTCATCCGGGGCGCGGTGGCGCAGGTCGAGTCGTCGGAGGAGTTGGGCATTGGCAGCCACCACGATCGTGGAAACGCTCATCAGAATGGCGCCCACCGCCGGAGGCATCGTGATCCCCGCCCACTGGAGCGAGCCGGCGGCGACGGGGATAGCGATGACGTTGTACCCGGCAGCCCAGGTGAGGTTTTGGAGTGACTTGCGGTATGTGGCCTTGGACAGCTCGATGATGGCGATGACCGCCCGCGGGTCCGAGCGGGCCATGATCAGCCCGGCCGATTCGATGGCGACATCGGTGCCCGCACCGATCGCGATGCCGACATCGGCTCGGGCCAGAGCAGGAGCGTCGTTGACGCCATCGCCGACCATGGCCACTTTCAGTCCTCGGGCTTGGAGCTCGGCGACCTTGGCCGACTTCTCCTCGGGTAGGACTTCGGCGAAGATCTCGTCGACACCGAGGTCGGTGCCGACCGCGTCGGCGACCTGACGGGCGTCACCGGTGATCATCACGACGCGGCGACCCATCCGGCGGAGCTGGTCGACAGCCTGCCGGGCCTCGGGGCGGATCTCGTCTTCGAGGGCGAGGGCTCCCACGATCCCGGTGCCCTTCACCAAGTAGAGCACGGCAGCCCCGCGTCCCTTCCAACCTGTGGTCTGGTCTGCGAGGTCGACCGGTTCTGTGAGGTGGCGTTCCCGCAGCAACTGGGGCCCGCCCACCGCATACGTGACGCCCTCGACAGTGGCTTCCACACCGCGACCCGTGATCGAACGGAACTCACTGGCGACGGCGACCTCGCCTCGCTCGTGCGCGGCGGTAACGATGGCGCGGGCGAGCGGGTGCTCGCTGTCAGCCTCGACGGCGCCGGCGATCCGCAGCACATCGGTCTCGGTCGTATCCGCGGTGCCCGTCACGCCGATCACGACGTGCGCGCCTTTTGTGAGGGTGCCGGTCTTGTCGAACAGCACCGCATCGATAGTGCGGCTGGCCTCGAGCGCGCCCCGATCCTTGATAAGGATGCCGTTGCGGGCCGCCATGGCACTCGACAGCGACGTGGTCAGCGGGATGGCCAGGCCCAAGGCGTGAGGGCAAGAGATCACCAGCACGGTCACCACCCGCACCACGGCCTCGTTGCCGTTGCCGATGAGCGCCCACACGATGGCCGTGACGATCGCCGCGCCGAGGGCTACGTAGAAGAGCAGTGCGGCGGCCCGGTCGGCCAGGACCTGGCTGCGCGACTGCGAATCCTGGGCCTCGGCGACCAGGCGGCCGATCCCTGCCAGAGTGGTGTCGTCGCCGACCGCCCGAACGCACCAGCACCGTGTCGCCCACCCGGAGATCGTCCGATCGGATGGTCTCGACGGACCCGTCGGAGGTGAGCCGTTCGGCCTCGTCGGGGAGCAAAGCGGCCAGGGCCGCGAGCGCGTCCTGCGCCTGTCCCAGAGCTTTCATCTCCTGCCAGTGCCCGAGGAGCATGATCGAGATCAAGGCGCCGAGCTCCCACCAGAAGTCCAGATCAAACCAGCCGAGCGAGGTCGCCATCGACGCGCCGTACGCCACGGTGATCGCCATGGCGATCAGCAGCATCATCCCAGGCTGTCGTTCGTCGGCCTCCCGGACCCCACCGGCCAGGAACGGCCAACCGCCCCACACAAAGACAAACGTGCCGAGCACCGGCCCGACCAGGTCGATGCCGTAGAAGCCGAGGTCGTAGCCGAACCAACCCATCACCATGTGGCTCGTCACCACCAACGGCACCGTCAGCAGCAGGCTCCACCAGAACCGACGGCGGAACATCTCCACGTGGTGCCCGGCGTGAGCGCCGTGAGCGGACATCACAGCCTCCTCAGGTCGTCAACTGCTGCGCAGCCGCAGGTCGCCTCGGGCAGCTCGCGGCCGTACCGGTTGTGACACCCGGTTCACGAAACAGTCACGACGATCTTCATGCCGGCGGCGTAGTGGCCGGTCTGGTGGCAGCCGATGAGGACGCCGCCGGCCTTGTCGAATGTGTAGGTGAGCGTCTCGGTCTTGCCGGGCTTCACGGTGATGGCATCCGCGTCGGAACCGTGATCCATGTTCATGCCGGAGTCGGAGCCGCCCGCCATCTCCTTCTCGTGGTCGGCTTGGGCCATCTCGTCACCTACGAACGCGTCGTGATCGACCTTGCCGGTGTTCTTAAACTCGAAGGTAATCGTCTCGCCCTGCTTCACGTCGAGCGCGTCGATTGAGTAAGCGATGTCACGCATCTGGACTTTGACGGTTCGTGCGGAACCGGATCCCGAGCCGACGGTGGTCGAGTCGTCGCTGCCGCATGCGGCGGCGAGCAGTGCGAGCGCGACGGCAGCGATGATGAGGCGGATCTTCATGAGTGCTCCGTTCGGTGGGTGGGGAGGTGGTGTGGGTACCATACCCCTGATGGGTACTAACGCCAAACCGGAAGGACC
>JBPCMH010000325.1:0-14071 GCA_051002495.1 Acidimicrobiales bacterium | reverse complement strand
AAACACCAGCGGCGTGGCCCTTCACGATCACCCGTTCACCGGCGCTCGTTTCCACCTCGACCACCGCGGCCAATCCCAGCTCCCACGAGTGGTCGGCGACGACGGTGACCGGACCAACCAGATCCGCGGCGGCAGCAAGCACATCGTTCCACCGTTCTATGTTCGCTGCTCGTCGCTGGCGCGGCGCGGACCGGTTGGTGCCGGCTCAAATTCCGGCTAGTGGCTGGCTGATGCCTTGCCCGCCGGAGCGTCGGTCGAGACGCTCGCGCGCTCCCTCGGATCAGGAGGCGAGATCAGCGTGATGCCGACACCCAACAGCACGGCAAACACGATCGCGCCGGTCCAGATCTCAGCCGGCCAGTGCACGCCCCACACGACGGCGTGGATGGCGAAGTAGCTCGACCACGCCAGGAAGGGCGTGACCATGGCGAGCGTTAGCTCGGTGCGGCTTCCTCCGATGGAGCGGTCGACGATGACGTCTGCGGCAAGGCCAGCAAGGACGAACGGAATGGCGAGCGCAATCCCCCGGAATCCTTCGAGCCCCGACAGCGCCACCGCCGGTACCGCCCACAGAACGGTGAAGGTGCCGAAGGGTGGATGCCAGCGTCGCAGTACGACGAAGCTGGCACCCAGCATCACGGCCGTGCGCACGAGGATGGCGGCGATGCCGATGATCTGAGCGCCTTCGTCGGCCCAACGATGAAGCGCGACGGGGTAGGCGGCGGACAGGTACATCAGGAAGAAGAGCACGAGGCTCGTCACCAGCGTCACCGACGCCAGGGTGGGGACGAACTGCCGCAGGGTCGGTCGATCAGGGATGGTGCCGCGTGATGCTCGGATCGGAGCCGAGACCATCAGCGCACCACCGATCATCAGCGCCAGGTGAGTCGGGCTGAGCAAGGCTTCGATGTCGACTTCGATGCCCAACAGCTCGTGCCAGATTCCGTCGCCGACCGCGCCGACGATAAAGGCGACCAGGCCGGCCGTGGCGAGGCGGTCAACTTCCGCGCCGCCGTCACGGTGGCGCCGAGAGTCCCAGCCGAACCACACCACCGCGGCGACGAAGCCGGAGTAGAGCACCCCGTGCCATGGGGAGAAGAACGTCTCCGGCTTCTCGGCCTGATGGGCCCAGCCGTCGAGGAACAGCCCGAAGATCATCCATGAGCCGAAAATGGCCACCGCCCGGCTGCCCCGCTCCTCTGGTGTGCGCACGCGCGTGGCTGTTTCGGATGAAGCGGTGTGAGTCCCCATCCCTAGATCTTACGTATCAGGCTGGAAAGCGCATCGTCCCGTTGGGTGACTCTCCCTCGTCCACGAGGATGAGTCCCCTGGGCAGCATGCACGCGGCCGGTCAGCCCGGCGTCAGCCGGCGGGGTTCTCGTCTGGCGGGAGTGGCGTCCAGCTGTCGAGGAACCGCTGCAGCCGGTGGTGGTCGCAGTCCGGGCATAGGTAGATCATGCGGATCGACACCGTCGACAACTGTGTGCCCCGCGACTTCTCCCACACCGACTGCGGCACCAGGCGCACCCCCTTGCTTGCGCATTGCGGACACGACGGCGCGGGATCTCGGTCCCAGACCAGGGCGCACTCGCTGCAAGTGATGCGGATCAGTTTCCCCTGTGGCTCACCGCGAAGGTGATCGTCTTTACCGCAGTTGGGGCACACGATCTCATCGCTCACCGTCCCATTCTCGCGTCGATCCGCGCCAGACCCGCCGGGCGGCGCTCAGCAGGCCGCGGCGAGCGTGGCCATGTCCTGGCATCGCAGGGCTTCGCGCACGCCGTTGGCTTCCACGCCGCTCGTGAGGAAGCAGAACGACAGACCGGTCTCCGGGTCGGCCCACGCGATCTGGCCGCCCGCACCGTCGTGGCCGAACGTGCGGGGCGAGGTGCCGGGACCGAAGTGCATCATCCAGTGGGCTAGGTCGTGGTCGCCGCGCACGTTGATGCCGCGGCTTCGGTTGGCTGGCATGCTCCACTTGGGCACATCGGGGAACGTATTGCGGATCACGCCGGTGACGTCAGCCAGCACATCGGGCGACCACATGTCATCGGGGTTGTGCAAGAGCGCTTGGTAGTAGAGGGCCAGGTCAGCCGCGGTCGTCACGCCGCCGCCGCCGGGGATTCCAGCCGCCTTGGCTGCGGGCGCGCCCAGGGAGAGAAGGAGAGTGGGGGAAACCTCAATGCTCGGCAGTCCGCCGTAGAACACCCCGGCCTCGCGGTACTCGCGCTCGCTGGCCCGCTCGCCCACCGCCGAGAGCTCAGCAATGTCGCCCTGCTCCTCTTCCGGAACGCCGAGGGCAAGCGAACCCAGCCCGAGAGGTTCGGTGATGCGGCGGCGGATCTCGTCTCGGTAGTCGGCGCCGGTCACCTCCACGATGAGCTCCGCCAGCACCCACCACGCCGAGAGGGCGTGGTATTCGAACCGGCTGCCTGGCTCCCAGTTCAGTCGCCACTTCGCGAAGGCGGCGCGTCGGCCTGCGCTCGTCGACCAAGACCGCGGTCCGATCGGTGCTTGCGGGATTCCCGCGGTGTGGAGCAGCACCTGCTCAACGGTGATGAGGTGCTTGCCGTTGGAGCCAAATTCGGTGAGGTAATCGGCAACCGGCAGTTCGACGTCGATGAGCCCCTCGCCCATGAGTTGCCACACCACGCCAGCGACAACGGCCTTGGTGCATGACCACATGAGGAAGCGGGTGGCGTTGGTCTCGGCGCCCCGCCCAAAGGTCTCGAACCCGATGACCTCACCGTGGCGAGCGACCGCCACCTGGCACGCAGGCAGGCGCTCGTCTACTTCCTGGCGGGCCCTGGCGCACAACTGGTCAAAGGCGCTCGTCGTCATCCTCGGGGACGCTAGCGCCGTGGCTTGATCGGAGCCCCGGCTCGTTCGCTACGCACCTGCGGCGGGCACCCGACTCCGCCGGTAGGTTGCGGCCATGGCGCGGGCGGTGGGCAGTGAGGTTTGGCTGGAGCGGCGCAAGTATCCGGACAGCGCTCACTACGGAGTGCAGGCCCGCTTCCTTGGCGAAGACGAGCACGGCTTGTGGGCCGGCGCCGCTCCAGGTCATCTCGTCACCAAAGGCGAGGCCGACAGCTTCCGAGGTCAACAGACGGTCGTGTGGTGCGTCCCTCGCGATGGTTGGTTCCTCGCCCATTACCTGGTTGGTCACCCAGAGCTTGAGATCTACATCGACATCGCCGCGCCCGCGGTCTGGAACGACCGAGGGGCGAAGCTGATCGACCTTGACCTCGACGTGATCGTGTGGACCCAAGCTGACGGTCGAGGCGTGGAACTCGTCGATGAGGACGAGTTCGAACAACACCGCGTGGAGCTCGCCTACCCGCAGGAGCTGATCGACGGCGCGATCCGAGCCGGCGCCGAGGTACTCGCCCAGGCCACGGCCGGCGCCGCGCCGTTCACCGTCGCCACGGCACAGCCCTGGGTCGAAGCGCTGGACCGCCTCCTGGCTTGAGAACGGGCCTCAGACGATCGGATCGAGCGTTGCCTCCCGGAGGGTGCGTCGCGACATTGTCGAGAACGGCGGGTTCGTCTCCTCGTAGTAGCGGATGCCCATGACAGAGCGAAGCGCGAAGTTCCGGGCCCGACCCCATGCAGCCGCATCCGCGTTCACGCCCTCGACGAAGGCGGCACGCGCCGCGCCAGAGAAGACGGTCCAGGCCGGTGTGAGATCAAGGGCGGGCTCGCCCGCTCCGTAGCACTCGAAGTCGATGACCCCGGTGAGCTCACCATCGCGAGCGAGGAGATTGTCTCTGAGAAGATCGCCGTGCACCCATACGGCCGGCCCATCCCAGGCGGGTGCATTCATCGTGTCGTCCCACGCGCGTTGGGCTGCGTCCACATCGACGCCGACGACCCCACGCAGACCGGACAGCGTCTCGCGGAAGATCGCATCCCAGTGGCGACGGCCGATTGCCTTGGCCGACCGAGGCGTCTCGTGGTCAGGCGGGGGCAAAGTGTGCAGCGCCCGCACGAACGCGGCGAGCGCTCGGGCAGCGTCGACGGACGTCGACAGATCGACAGCGCCAAGCAGGAGGAAAGAGAGCATCACAGGAGTCGCCGCACGGCAAGGGCGATGCCGGCACCGATGAGTTGCAGGCCGACGGTAGCCACGAACGGCGGGAGCAGCGACATCAGCGTGGTCGCCCTGGCGCTTGGGCCAGGCACCGGCCCACGGTGCCCGGGCGTACCGTTGGCACACGTGTGTCCTCGAACGCGCACGGGCGTGCTAATCTTGACGCATGCGAACGACGGTTGAGTTCGATGACGACACGGCGAAGGCCATCGCCGGGCTCCGTCGGGAGTCCGGGATGGGTGTCAGCGAGGCGGTGAACGAGCTCATCCGCAGAGGTCTGTTGCCGCGCCCCGACAGCGCGGTGTTCCGGCAACGCACCGCGCCGCTCGGTCTGCGCATCGACGTGGCCAACGTGGCCGAGGCGCTCGAGGTGCTCGAAGGCACCGAGGCCCGCTAGGTGCTGGTCGACGCCAACATCCTCCTCTACGCCGTCGACGAGACCAGCCGCTTCCACGGTGCCGCTCGCGATTGGCTGGAGTCGGCCCTCAACGGCAACCGCCGCGTCGGGATCCCGTGGGCGTCGCTCACCGCCTTCGTGCGCATCGCCACCCACCCCCGCGCGATGAGCGATCCACTCGACCCGACCGAGGCGTGGGAGGTGGTCGAGTCATGGCTCGACAGTCCCCTGGTGTGGGTGCCCGCGCCGGGCCCGACGCACCGGGAAATACTTGGCCGGCTCATTCGCGATCTTGAGCTGCGCGCCAACCTGGTGAGCGACGCGGTCCTCGCCGCGCTAAGCGTCGAACACGGCCTCACCATCGTGAGCGCCGATACCGACTTCGCCCGCTTCCGAGAGGTCACCTGGATCAACCCGGTCGCCTAATGGGGTCTAACCGGCGCGAGCCGCGCTCAGCAGTTGGCCATCGCTTCGAGCGCACGGCAGATCCGCCTACGGCCGTCTACCCCGAGCGCGCCCAGTCGGACCGTCAGCACCGACTTGGGCACAGCCGACAGGTTGTCGAACGTGGCCACGCTGTCGCGATCGATCCCCTGAGCGGGGCCGACCGGGATGCACGTGGGGATGGTCCGGATCGTGCTCGTGACCGGTGCGACAATGACGTTGTTCAGTACCGGGATGACCTCATCGCGAGACACGACGAGCACTGGCCGGCTCTTCTGGTTGGGTGTCTCCATCAGCCACAGTTCGGCTTGGGCTACCACGGCTCCGCCTCGGTCAACCCGATCGCGTTCGCCATCGCGAGATCGTCATCTGCTGGAGTTTGAGGACTGTCGCGGTAAGACTTCGCGATGTCCGCACCGACGCCAGCACGGCGAACCGAGTCGGCAAGGTAATGGACGCCGCGCCGAATCACAGCAGATCGAGTCTCGCCGATGCCTTCCTCGACGAGCTCGTCGATGAGCTGCAGTTCATCGTCCGTGAACCGTGTGGGAATCGGCGTTGTCATACAATTTATTATACGTGATGTATAGCGATGGTCCACAGCATCACAGGAGTTGCCGCACGGCAAGGGCGATGCCGGCACCGCTGAGCTGCAGGCCGACGAGGGCCACGAACAACAGCAGCAGCTGTACCCGCTGACCGGCTCGGCTGTTGGCGATGTCCATGCGCACATCGGCAAGGTCCGTGCGCACATCGGCGATGCCGACAGCGATCTCGGAGCGCACCCCTGCCAGGCCGGTGGCCAGCTCGGAGCGCACCCGAACGAACTCGGCATCCACCAGATCGAACTTGGCGTCCATCCGTGTCTCGAGGCGCTCCAAGTCTTGCTTGGTGGCGACGTCGGCCCAGCCCACCGGCGGGAGCAGCGACATCAGCGTGGTCGCCCTGTCTCGGCCATGCACCCTCTCCATTTCCAGGTAGAGCTCGCGTCGTTCCTCTTCGCTGACGCCCATCGTGCGCCCTTCCGTCGTGGTCGATCGGTCGGGTGCCGTGCGCCGGCGCCGAGGCGTTCCCACCAGCGTACCGATCGGGTGCGACATCGTCACGACTAGAACCGGCCAGTCCTACGGCGCCACTCCCGTACGCTCGCGGCGATGCGGCGGTGGCTTTCACGACTCGATGATGCGGCCCTGGTCGTCGTCGCGGCGGGCGGCTGGTGGGGCTACCAGGAGCTCCGGCCGGCAGCGCCGCCTGCTGCAGTGGTCGAGACTGTTGACCCCGGCGCCACCGCAGGACCAGAACCTCGCACCCTCGGCGATGCGGGCTCGGCCAGGGCCGCGCTCGAGACGCTCGCGGTGAAGGGTCGAGCCCCGAAGACCGGGTATGCACGAAGCCAGTTCGGGAACGGCTGGGGCGACTTCGATCGGAACGGGTGCGACGCCCGCAACGACATCCTTGGGCGCGATCTCACCGACGTCGCGGTCAGGCCCGGGACCAACGACTGCGTGGTCGAGTCCGGCACGTTGGTCGATCCTTACTCGGCCGACACCGTCCCGTTCGTCAAAGGCAACAAGACCTCAACCGCGGTGCAGATCGACCACGTGGTCGCGCTGTCCGACGCCTGGCAGAAGGGCGCTCAGCCGTGGGACGACGAGACGCGGCTGCGCTTCGCCAACGACCCGTTGAACCTGTTGGCCGTCGGTCAGGCGACGAACCAGGCCAAGGGTGATGGCGACGCGGCGACCTGGTTGCCGCCGGCCAAACCGTTCCGATGCGCGTACGTCGCTCGCCAGGTGGCGGTCAAGGCGGCCTACGGGCTGTGGGTCACCCAAGCCGAGCACGACGCCATCGCCCGCGTGCTGTCCGCGTGTCCCGCTGAGCCGTTGCCAGCGGAGACCGGCTGAGGCCAGGCCAGGGCGGAGTCCAGCGCTCTTCTCGACTCCTGTAACCGGTCCTGCATCTACAACAGGCGCGTGGCGCCCATCCAGAGCGCCATGACCACCATCGCCACGTTCTCGGTGAGCGACACGAACCCGAGCGGCACGTTGCTCGAACCACCGACACACGCACACTTCAACTCGCGCTTGTCGACGTACACGGCCTTGAACACCGAGAACGCGCCGATCGACCCGATGAACAGCGCCACCGGGACCGACACCCAGTTCAAGACGGCGGGGATCATCAGCAATCCGGCACCTGTCTCGGCGTAGGGGTAGACGTAGCTGTAGCGGACATGTCGCCGAGCGAGCAGGTCGTAGTTGAGGAACATGAGCGAGAAGCTCTCGACGTCTCGCAGCTTCAGGTAGCCGAGCCCACACATCGAGAACGCCACGAACCACTCGAAGGTCTGGACGCTCAGGAGCTGCCCCTCGGCCACGGTGGCCGACCCGAGGGCCATGAGAAAGGTGATGGCGAACAAGCTGACAACGGGCCGGTAGGTGGTCTCGTCTTCGTCGGGGACATGCTTGCCGAACAGTTCGCGCAGGTCGTCGAGCGTGCCCACCAGCTCCCCGTCGATGAGCGTCTGAGGCGTGGTCTCGACATCCCACTTCTCGCGGAAGGCCGTCGCCTCCGCTTCGGTCTCAAGATGGCGGTCGTCGACCTGGTAGCCGTTGCGCTTCAGCAGGTCGAGTGACTTCAGTCCGTACGGGCAGACGTGTTCTCGTGTGACGAGCCGGTAGATCGTGGCGGTCTTGGTCTGGGTCTTGGTGCCCATCATCGAATCACTCGTCCTCGCCATTGGGGTTCAGCGCGCCCTCGAAGGCACGTTCGCTGGTCAGGATGGCGATCGAGTGGTGCGGGATCATCCCGTTCATGTACGCCTTGTCGTCGACGAACAGCTGCGAGCGCGACAGGAACAGCGCAACGAGTGCCAGCGCGAGGCCGCCGACGATGATGCTGATGTTGGTCTTGGTGCTCTTGTACATGCCCCACATGAAGCCGAGCATGATCATCGCCATGGCACCGCCCATGAGCAGGGCGATGTCGGATCGGCCGATCGTCCCGGTAGGCATGGCGAGATGCTCCCTTGTCTGGTTCAAGTACGGAGTATTGAGCCATACCCCAGCGAGCTGTGGTCGAGACATCTCTTCCAGGCGCGCGTGCGCAGTCCGCCGGGTTCAGTGCGCCCGTGGGTGCATGCGGCCACCGGCGCGAACGAACGCCACCTGCTTGTTCTCGTCTCGGATGAACTCGACCCGGGCGCCGGTGTTGTAGCCGCCTTGGGCCACGGCCCGGTCGCGGCCGACCATGACCAGCTCCAGCGGAGGCGTCGGCGAAAAGTCGGTCAGGAAGTCGGGGTTGGCCCTGAGCGCCTTCTTGGTCGGGGCGTAGTTGAGCACCAGCCCGTCACCATCGTGAGCGATTGTCATCTCCACCTGGGGTGTCACCTCATAGATGCCGGTGAACGCGCTCGCGGCGCGGGCGGTCAGCGGGCGGGGCGCCGGCGGCGTGGGATGGAGGTCGAGCATGTTGGCCACCACCCAGTCGATCACCACCTTGCTGAGCTCGTGACCGCGTGAGCCGTTGGTCAGCACGGTGATGCCGAAGTCTTCGCGGGGGATGAGCCAGAGGTCCGACATCTGGCCGCTCCACGACCCGCCGTGCTTGACCACCGGCGTGGTGCCGACGCGATCGAGCAGCCAGGTCACGCCGACCGCCTCGGCCATGCTCCCGGCCGGGGCCAGCTTCTTGCGCATCGACTTCAGCGTCGAGGATCGCATCAAGCGGGTGCCGTCGCCCGCGGTGCCGTTGCCGAGATGGAAGGCCATGTAGCGAAGCTGGTCCTCGACGCTGGACACGATCCCGCCCGCCGGATGCGCGCTGCGGGGCAGGGCCCACGGGCGGGACACGATCACGCTGCCGTCGGGCCGGGCGATGTGACCGAGCGCGGCCTTGCGGGTGATGACGTCCTCCGGGAAGAAGAACGAGCGCTCCATCCCCAACGGTTGGAAGATCCTCGTGGTGATTAGGTCCTCGTAGCGCATGCCGGTGACCTCTTCGAGGATGCGGCCGAGCACGTAGAAGCCGGCGTTGTTGTACGACCAAGCCGTGCCCAGTGGGGTCACCTGCGGCGTCTTGGTGGCCATTCGGCGGACGATCTTCTTGAGCGCGTCGTCACCGCGACCGAGGTCGTCGAAGTAGTCGCCTCGCCACCCGCCCGTGTGGGTGACGAGATGCCGGACGGTGGCGGCGCGTGCGGTGGCGGCGTCCTTGAGTTTGAACGACGGCAGGTAGGTGCGAACCGTCGCGTCCAGATCGATGAGACCCTCCTCGACCAGCATCATCAGCGCGGTGCCGGTGAAGGTCTTGGTCGTCGACCCGATCTGGAACAGCGTCTCGGCGTCGACATCCTGGGGGAACTCGGTGCAGGTGACGCCGGCCGCCATCGTGTGCTCGACCCCGCCATGCACGATGCCGATCGACACGCCGGGCACTGAGTAGGTCTCCATGGCCTTGCGGACCACTGGAGCGAGCCTTCGCTTCAGGTTCTGCATGCCCGAACCCTATTCACGTTGGCCGACACACCGCTTTGACACCAGGACCGGCGCGGAAAACGGTCCGTTCGTGGTGTCAAAGCCACGGCCGATCCAGGCGGCGAAGAGCGCCAACGCAGGCGGCGAAGAGCGCCAACGCGAGGAGCAGGAGCAGGAGCAGGAACGGCATCACAGGAGTTGCCGCACGGCAAGGGCGATGCTCGCGCCGCTGAGCTGCAGGCCGACGAGGGCCACGAACAACAGCAGCAGTTGCACCCGCTGACCGGCCCGGATGTTGGCGATGTCCATGCGCACATCGGCAACGTCCGTGCGCACATCGGCGATGCCGACAGCGATCTCGGATCGGACCTCGGACAGACCGGTGGCCAGATCGGCTCGCACCCGGGCGAACTCGGCGTCCACCCGGTCGAACTTGGCGTCCACCCGGGCGAACTCGGCGTCCACCCGGTCGAACTTGGCATCCATGCGTGTCTCGAGGCGCCCCAAGTCTTGCTTGGTGGCGACGTCGGCCCATCCCACCGGCGGGAGCATCGACATCAGCGTGGTCGCCCTGTCTCGGCCATGCACCCTCTCCATTTCCTTGCGGACGCCCGACACACCGCTTTGACACCAGGATCGGCGCGGAAAACGGTCCGTTCTTGGTGTCAAAGCCATGGTCGATCGGTCGGGTGCCGTGCGCCGGCGCCGGGGCTTTCCCAACAGCGTACCGATCGGGTGCGACATCGTCACGGCTGGAACCGGTCACCGGCCAGCGGAAGCAACGCCCCAGGGTGATCGCGATGTGATCACCCGCAGATGTCGTCCCGGCGGAGGCCCCACCCGCGGGTGATCAATTCGCTCCGGTGTGCGCGATGTTGCATTGATGGCCATGGACGGTCGGCGTACGGTGAGCAGTACCGGCGACTGGATGGCGGAGTCCAGCCGCTGGCGACAACAAAGTTTGACTCGTTGGCTGGGGGAGCCGTAGTCCACGTCGCACTATCCACGCCCATGCCCGCGTGCTCTACCCGGCCGACGACGTCGGTCGTTCTCAGAGAGGTGGGACTTATGTTTGTTCAGAAGTCGCTGCGGGCAAACCCTGATGGCCGCGATGATCGCTTCCGGCGTGCTCGTTGGTGGTGGGGCTGACGCCGCGCCCAAGGACAAGGTGCCGATGCAGGTGTGGGCGACCGGGGCACCGGTCCAGGGGTCATTCGCCCAACTGGATCGGAGTGCGAACGGGATCACCGCGAAGGTGCGCACGGACCAGACCGCCCGCCACGCCTACACGGTGTGGTTCGCGGTCTTCAATGATCCCGCAAACTGCTCGCCCGATCCCCTCGGGGAGCCGTCAATCCCGAGCTGCGGTGAGGACGACGTCTTCGACCAAGATCAGCGCGACGCGGCGCTCATCTCGGTTGTGTACGCCGGCGGGGCGGTGGCCAATGCTGCCGGTCGGATCCAGATCGACGGATCCCAGGTGATCGGTCAGGTGGGCGGGCCGGGCCAGGTCGTCGTCGGGCGAGCCGATGACGGCGCCTTTCTCGAGTCGCCAGTTACGGGCGTGACCAACCCGATGGGTGCCGAGGTGCATCTTGTGCTCCAGGACCACGGCATGGCGCACGCCGGCCACGAATTGCGCGAGCAGCAGATCACCCAGTTCCTCGGGGCATGCAACACGAGCTGCGAGGACCTGCAGTTCGCCATCTTCATGCCCTAACCACGGCCACACATGACTGGCGCTCCGGGCGTAGCTGATTCCTGCGCCCGGAGCCACCAGTTGGGAGGAGAACATGTCCTCGATCAGATCTCTGGCCAGCCTGGCCGGCGTGCCGAGGCGGATTGTCGCCATTACCGCGCTGACCTCGATCGGCGCGGCCGCGGTCGCCAGCTTCCAAGGATGGCCCCTCTGGGCTGGGGTGGCGCTGGTCGCCCTGACCTGGGTGCCGGTGTTCGCCATCGAGCTGGTGTGGGCCTATCGCCATTTCGAGTTCATCGCCGCCTTCTACCTCCTGGTGGTCACCCAGATGGGCCACTACGGCGAGCACGCCGTGCAGATGGTGCAGATTCATGTCCTTCACCGCAGCGGGGCCGCGGCTCGGGGCGTGTTCGGCGCGCTCGACGTCGAATGGCTCCACCTCGGGTTCAACACCTGGGTGCTGCTCGGCGCGCTGGCAATGCTGTGGCGCTACCGAGCAAACCGTTGGCTGTGGCCGGTGGCGTGTGGCTCGCCCGACCCGATCTCCACTTCATCTACAACACGGCGGAGACGGTGCCGCTGCTGGTCGCGTTCGCCGTACAGTTGCGCCGCACCCACGACGCGTGGCTGGCCAAGGCGTTTCCCGTGCTGAGCCTCGATGCCTTGGCTGAGCTCGGGAGCCACTGCCGAGCAGCGACTACCCGCAAAGGGCAGATATTGGTGCGCGAGGGCGAGCGGGGCGACGAGGTGTTCGTCGTAGCGCGGGGTGAGGTGGAGGTCGTGCGGGGCGACGGCTCGGCGGTGACCCCGCTCGCCCGGCTCGGGCCGGGCCGCTACTTCGGGGAGACGGCCGTGCTCCACGACGTGCCCCGCACCGCGACAGTGCGGGCCACGACCGCCGGCGAAGTCCTGGTCATCGACGGCGAACGGTTCCGCGTCGTCGTGGGTGGACGCGAGGCCCCCGCTCCGAGGCAGACGGTCGGCTGACGCGCTCACTCGGTAACGGCCGATGGCGGGGCCTTCGACTCCCACCCCTCGTGCAGCGGAGCGAACCTCGTGGGTTGCTCCTCCGCCCACAACCGCGCCGGCGACCACCGGTCCAACCACGACCAATCGCTCCACCGCGGCCTCATCGACGACACACTCACCTCCACCACTTCGTCGACGCTGATCGAGGCCTCGTCTTCCACGACCGATCTCTCTGCCGCGGACGACACCACCACCACCGTCGACCTTGCCGCCTCCGCTGCCGAGGAAGATGGAGGCAGCGGTTTGGCCATTGCGCTGATCCTTCTCGGGGTCGTCGTCGTGCGCACCGAGTAGGTCTCCATGGCCTTGCGGACCACGGGAGCGAGCCTTCGCTTCAGGTTCTGCATGGCCGAACCCTATTCACGTTGGCCGACAAACCGCTTTGACACCAGGATCGGCGCGGAAAACGGTCCGTTGATGGTGTCAAAGCCACGGACGTTCGGTCGGGTGCCGTGCGCCGGCGCCGAGGCGTTCCCATCATCGTACCGAGCGGGTTCGACATCAACCGGGGACCGACGGTCGCTCACCCGCCTCGATGCGCGCGACGGCGAGGCGCGCCGGCTCCAGGTAGGCCGGCAGCCGACCCACGTAGGCGAACACCACGAGGGCCCAGCTGAGGATGTGGTGGGCGGTGCGGTCCGCGGCGTCAGGCCCGAGCACACCGCCGGCCCTTGCATACGAGTCGCAGAATGCGGCGAAGGCAGGCGTGGTCCAGTCGAGGCCGATCACCCTGAAGTCTTCGCAAGGGTCGCCGCCGTATGCCGACTCGAAGTCGAGTAGCCCGGTCAGCGTGCCGGCCACCACGAGGGTGTTCCGGGGTTGGACATCACGGTGGGCGAGCACCGGAGTGTGCACTGTTGTCAGCGTCTCCAGTGTGGTGTCCATCAAACCCAACAACGCCGCGATCTCCGGTTCGGGGATCCACGCTTCGTCTCGGGCCATGCCGAACAGGGCGTCCATGCGGACTTGGGCCTCCTCGACCAGCGACCGCGGCGGCACGCGTGTCCACGTGCCGAAGGCCGGTGGTGCGCCGACCGCATGTAGGCGGGCGATCGTCGTTCCAAGCTGTCGCGCCAGGCCGGCTGACAGGTCGTGGGCCAGCCTTTCGGCATCGGGCGGAGCCTCACCGTCGAGCCGAGTCATGACCAGCCATCGACGGGTGTCGGCGAACTGCCCGGAGGCCAGCAGCCTCGGCACGGGCAGGTCCGTTCCCTCAAGGAACTGCAGGCTGTCGCGCTCCCTGACCATGGAGAAGGTGTTGAGGCGGTCGTCGCACTTGATGACGTGGTCGCCGACGATCCATACCTTGGTTCGACCCGGCGAGCCGAGATCCGCAGGCGGGGTCGACGGGACCTGCAGGCCCATGTCCTCCAGCACGACCCGCAGGTCGTCGTGATCGTTCCCCACGAGGCGATCATCGCCCGCCGAGTGGTGCCTGCGCACGCGGATTCGCCACCAATGAGCCCGCGGGCTCGAACCGCATCCCCTTGTTCTTCGTGGCCGGCGACGCCACCGAAGCCGAGCTCGACTCGGTGATCGAAGCAGCGGTTGCACGGATCATCGCCAGCCGCCCGTCCCGGGCGAGTAGCCCGTCGCGGGCGAGCGTCGAGGAGGACGGCATCGCGCCGAAGCGGGAGTAGACCGACCGCTAGCGGGAGTTCGAGGGAACGTCGCCAGGTGTCGTGCGCTCAAGCACCGCCGTCGGTGGATGTTGTTTTCCGCCAGTGGGTAGCGACCCATGGTTCCGTGAAGTCCGGTGGTCAGTACTGGATGTCCAGGGCGTAGCGGAGCGCTGCGTCGAGTCGGATCCGTCCGTCGAGATCGAGATGGCCGACTGCTTCGTCGTCGAGGACCGCGATCGGAACGGTGATGAGGTTGTCGCAGCTGATCGCGCCGGCCTGAGGGAGCCCTTCGGCCGCGCCGACCTCTACCTC
>JBPCMH010000324.1:0-10187 GCA_051002495.1 Acidimicrobiales bacterium | reverse complement strand
CGCCGGCGGTGCCGGCGACGAGGTGCTCACCGACGCCGAGGGCAAAGTGATCGGCGGCGTCGCAGGGGGCAGCGGATCGACGGGCGGCAGCAGCGGCCGCACGAGCGGCGGTACCGGTGGCACCGGTGGCACCGGCGGGACAGGCGGCGGCACCGGGGGCACCGACGGCAAAGCTGCAGGCGACACCAGCCACTGCATCGACGGTCGCCAGTTCGACCCGAAGGTCTACTTCTTCGCACCGGGCTGCGCGCCCAAGTTCGCCGGGAGCAACGGCGGGGGCACTTACCAGGGCGTCACCGACAAGACCATCAAAGTCGTGAAGTACAACGGCAAGCCCAACCCGGCCGTCGACGCCATCGTCGACTCCCTCGGCGGCAACGCACCCGACGGCGAGGCGTCCGAGTTCATGAAGGTCTCGATCGACTACATCAACAAGAAATTCGAGTTCTACGGGCGCAAGATCGAGGTCGTCGAAGTCGACGGCCAATGCGACACCGTGCCGCCCAACTACGTGTGCCTCCGCGGCGAGATGCGCGACCTGGTGCGCACCCACAAGCCGTTCGCCGTCATCTGGAACACCATCCTCGCTTCGCCGGCCTTCGATGAGTTGAGCGCGCAAAAGGTGATCAACATTGGTGGCCAGCACTTCCGCGACTCCTTCGGCCAGCAGCGCCGCCCCTATCACTGGGACGTCGCTATCTCGGGCAACAACGCGGCCAGGCAGTTGGCGGAGTGGTACTGCAAGCGGTTGCACGGCAAGAAGGCTCAGTTCGCGGGCCGGACGGGCACGAACGCTGAGTCGGAGAACCCACCGACCAATGACATCCGCAACAAGACCAGGGTGATCGGCGTCATCTCGACCGACGACCCCGAGAACCAGCAGAACATCAAGCAGGTGCTCATCCCCGAGCTGGCCAAGTGCGGGGCCAAGGTCGAGCACGAGTTCTATTACGCCCAGGACATCGCCAGAGCCGAGGAGCAACGCCAGCTCGGTGTGGCCAAGATGAGGGAGTCACCGGAGTCGACGACGATCATGTTCTTCGGCGACGCGGTGGCCCCGGTGTTCCTTTACCGCACCTGCCAGGAGCAGCGCTACTTCCCGGAGCACATCATCGCCGGTACCGGCGCGATGGACTCTGACCCCGCGGCCCAGGCCTACGACGGCTCGCTCAACCCGGGCGGTCACCAGTTCGAGAACGCGTTCGGCCTGTCGAGCCTGGCCAAGCAGGAGTCGTCAAAGGCGAACGACGCCACCCGGGTGTGGCGGGCCCAAGGCAAGACCGGAAGCCCGTTCCAGTCGCTTACCGGTGACCTGCAGTACTACATGCTGCTCGGAACCCTGCTGCAACATGCCGGCCCGAACCTGACCCCGGCCAACGTTGAGCGCGGCGCGTTCGCCATCGGCTTCCGGGGTGGAGCGGGCGATGTCACCCTCGAAACCATCAACCGGCGAGGCTTCAAACCGGGTCAGTACTCGTGGTTCACCGACATGCGCCAGGTGTACTGGAGCCCGAAGACGACCTCGTCGTTCAACGGCAAAGCCGGGTCCTTCATCCAGTACGACGGGCGTCGCTTCGAGCTTGGTCAGTACCCAACCGGTGACGTGCCGATCCCGGACAAGCCGCGCTAAGGCCGGCTGAACCGATGGAAGCGATCTCATCGGCCGCCGACTCCGGGCGCCAGATTCTGGCGCACCGGATCGCTGGCCCCATCATCAAAGCAGGGGCCGCGGCGGCCACGGTGCTCTACCTCTGCCTCGTCATCTTCGAGGCGCCCAACTCGATCATCGTTGATGGCATCGCCATCGGTTCGCTGTACGGGTTGATTGGCGTTGGCGTCATCCTCATCTATCGCACCAACCGCATCATCAACTTCGCGGCCGCGGGCCTGGGAGCGGTTTCCGGCGTTGGCGGCGTGCTGCTAATCGTCAACAAGGGCGTCCCGTGGATCATCGCCTTCCCGGCGTCGTTGGTCGCAGGCGCGGTGCTGGGTGCGTTGGTCGACGTGCTGGTCATTCGCCGGTTCGCCGCCGCGCCCAGGCTCATCCTTACCGTCGTCACCATCGGCATCAGCCAGTTCCTCGCTTTCATCGCTATTTTCCTCCCCCGCTGGATCAAGGCCCCTGGTCGGGAGGCTGGCGGGCAGTTCATCTCAAAGGTCGACACGCCGTTCCGCGAGATCCAGGTGATGAAGGTCGGTTTCCGCTCCTACTCGGGTGATTATGTGTTCGCCGCGGTCGCGGTGATCATCCTGACCGTCGCCCTCGCGCTGTTCTTCAAATACACCCGCATCGGCATCGCCCTCAGGGCATCCGCCGAGAACGCCGAGCGGGCCGCGCTGCTCGGCATCCCGGTCAGGCAGGTCGGCACCGTCGCTTGGATCCTGGCCGGTGTGTTCGCCACCGTCACCATCTTCCTTCGGTCGACCGTGGTTGGGGTGCCGGTTGACGGCACGCTCGGCCCGATCGTTCTGCTCTATGCCCTCACCGCCGCGGTCATTGCCCGCATGGAGAGCGTGCCGATCGCGCTGGCGGCCGGCGTGGCCATCGGCATGATCGACCAGGCCTCGGTGTTCAAGACCGCCCGCAACTCCCTGGCCGGCGCCATCATGCTCCTGGTGATCCTGGCCGCCCTGCTGTTGCAGCGCACGAAGCTTTCCCGGGCGCAGGACACCGGCGTGTCCAGTTTCTCTAACGTCAAGGAGTTCAGACCGATCCCGGCCGAGCTTCGAAATATCCGCGAGGTTGTCTTCGCCCGCACCACGCTGTCGGTGATCGTGCTGGGGTTCCTGCTGATCGCCCCGTTCGTGCTCGGCGACAGCCGCCTCTCGCGGGCGACGCCGATTCTCATCTTCAGCATCATCGCGATCTCGCTGGTGATTCTCACCGGGTGGGCCGGTCAGATCTCGCTCGGCCAGTTTGGCATCGTCGGCATCGGCGCCACCATGGCCGGCGGCCTGGCGGCCAACCACAACGTCGACTTCTTCGTGACCTTGGTCGTCGGCGTCCTCGCCGGCGCGTTCGCCGCGGTGCTCATCGGCCTTCCGGCGCTGCGGGTGCAGGGGCTCTATCTGGCCGTGACCACGTTGGCGTTCGCCGGGGCAGTGTCTGGCTACCTGCTGAACCCGCAGTACCCGTTCGGCAAGGCGTTTCTGCCCAAGTCGAGTTTCCGGATCGAGCGGCCGCTGCTGTTCGCGCGCATCGACCTCGGTCCCGACCGCAACTACTACTACTTCTGCCTGGTGTTCCTCGGCATCGCGTTGGCCGCGGCGCGGTCGTATCGCAAGAACCGGGCCGGCCGCGTGCTCATCGCCATCCGCGACAACCAGCGGGCCGCCCCGAGCTATGCCATGAACCTGGCCCGCAACCGTCTCGCCGCCTTCGCCATGTCGGGCGCGTTCGCCGCGCTGGCCGGCGTTCTGCTCGCCTACGAACAAGGCGCTATCGATGCCTCGTCCTATGGGATCGGGCCCAGCATCCTGATCTTCACCGCTACGGTGATCGGCGGGCTCACCTCGCTGCCCGGGGCGGTGTTCGGCGCCATGGTGATCTACGGCCTGCAGTTCTACGGCGAGAGCTACCTCGAAGGTTTGTCGCTGCTGGTGACCGGACCTGGCCTGGTGATCGTGCTCCTCTTCCTGCCTGGCGGCATGGCCGAGGGTCTCTACAAGATCCGCGACAACTTCCTGTTGTGGGTGGCCAAGCGCCACGACATCCTCGTGCCCAGCCTGGTCGCCGACAAGCGGGTCGAGACGGGCGAGACCGAGCGCGAGGTCATCTCCTCGGCCGAGCACCATGTGGAGGAGGCCGACGGTTTTCAGCACGCCGACCGGCCCATCCTCTGCCCGGTGTGCGCGGTCCGGCTCAGCCTCGAGGCCGCAGGCACCCACGAGCACCTGCTCGCGCCCCAGCCGGTGGCGGTCGGTGCGGGCAACGGCGCCCCGGAGCAGGATGACGCCGACGCCCCGCCGAAAAGCCGCATGGCCAGAGCCAAGGGAGGACGGCGATGACCGCCACCGTCGACGCCGAAGAGTTCCAGCAGGAGCCGAACCTTCCGCTGTCACCCAAGGGCTGGAAGAAGATCACCGGCGGCTACCCGACTGCGCCCCTGGTTGTGCTGTTTGGGCTGAACATGGTCGACGAGTTCGATCGAGTGGCCTTCGCCGCCCTGCTCCCGGAGATCCGTGAAGCGTTCAGCCTGACCGACGGCGGTGCGCTCACCCTTGGCGCCATCACCGGCGTCTTCACCCTGCTGATGGCGCTGCCGCTCGGCGTACTGGCCGACCGCGTCAACCGGGTCAAGCTATCGATCGGTGCCGCCGTCCTTTGGGGAGTCACGTCGGTGCTGACCGGTGTCGTGCCGGGGCTGTTCCTCTTGTACCTCGTGCGCCTCGGTTCCGGCCTCGGACGCATCATCAACGAGGTCGTTCACCCCAGCCTGCTCGCCGACTTCTATCCGCCAAAGAACCAGCCGCGCGTGTTCGGCGTCCACCGGGCAGCCAACGCGCTCGGCAACATCGGTGGCCCCCTCGCTGGTCTCGCCGCCGCCGTCCTGTTCTGGCAGGCCGCGTTCTGGATCCTCGCCATCCCGACAGTGGTCTTCATCGTGGTCGGTCTGGCGAAACTGCGCGAGCCCAAGCGGGGTGAGAGCATCGACGCCACCCTGGCCGCCCAGGCCGATGCCGATGACGAGAAGATTCCGTTCGGGGAAGCCCGCCGCCAGTTGTTCGCGGTCAAGACCCTCAAGCGCCTGTGGTTGGGGGCGTACTTCCTGGGCATCGGCGCGCTGCAGATCGGCAACATTCTGAGCATTTACTTTGAACGCGTCTACGGCGTCGGTCCTGTCGGTCGTGGGTTCGTGCAGTTGCTGTTCGGTGCCGGAAATGTTGTCGGCCTCATCATCGGAGCTCGCCTCGCCGGCCGGGCCGCCGAGGGTGGTCGCCTGCCACGGCTCGCGGTCATCACTGGGCTTTCCTTCGTGCAGTTCGCCATTGGGCTTGTGCTCCTCGGAGCAATCAACGTCATGGTGGCCGGCCTGGTTTTCGCCTTCGTCCTGTCGATTGGCATCGGCGCTTACCAGCCTGCGTACTTCGCGCTCGTTGGCCTGGTGTCTCCGCCGAAGATCCGAGCCCAGGCCTACGCGTGGGCCATCCTCATCTACGGCTGCGGCGGGCTGTCGTTCCTCGTGCTGATCGACGCCGGCGACGAAGACTCCGCCACCCGCCTCCGCGTGCTGGTGGTCGTGCTGGCGGGGATCGTCGCCTTGGCCGGGCTCATCGGCGCCTCGGCCCAGCGGTTTGTCGAGCGCGATGCCGAGCAGGCACACAACGCCATGGCCACGGCCGTTCGCCTGAAGGAAGAGTTGGCCAAGGGCGGGGCTGACAAGACCCTGCTCGTGTGCCGCGGCGTGGATGTCGCTTACGACACGGTGCAGATCCTGTTCGGCGTCGATTTGGAGGTCAAGGAGGGCGAGATCATCGCGCTGCTGGGCACCAACGGTGCGGGCAAGTCGACGTTGCTCAAGGCCATCGCCGGCCTGGTCGACCCGATCGGCGGTGCCATCTTCTTCGACGGTCGCGACATCACCCACGCCGACGCGGTGCAGGCGGCCCGCAGCGGCATCGTGGTGGTGCCGGGCGGCAAGGCGGTGTTCCCGACTCTCACCGTGGCAGAGCACTTCAAGGCTGGCACTTGGATGTTCTCCGATGAGGACCCGGCCGCAGTGCAACAGCGCATCGACGAAGTGCTCGACATGTTCCCGCGGTTGCGGGAGCGCTGGGATCAGCTGGCCGGAAACATGTCAGGTGGCGAGCAGCAGCAACTGGCCCTCGGCATGGCGTTTGTGGCCAAGCCCAAGTTGCTCATCATCGACGAGCTGTCGCTCGGCCTGGCTCCGACCATCGTCGAGCAACTGCTCAACATCGTCCGCCGCATTCACGCCGACGGCTGCACGATCATCCTCGTCGAGCAGTCGGTGAACGTGGCCCTCACCATCGCCGACCGGGCCTACTTCATGGAGAAGGGCGAGGTTCGGTTCTCAGGGCCGACCGAGGAGCTTCTTGAGCGGGGCGACATTCTCCGCTCGGTGTTCCTGGAGGGTGCAGGGTCGGTCGACGAGCCAAACGGCTCGGCCAAGGCGGCCTCGAATCCGGCCCTCCCGGCACGCGTCGTCGATCGGGAAGCCGAGCCCTACATGGAGGTCATCGGGCTGACCAAGCGGTTCGGCGGCATCACCGCGGTCGACGACGTCAGCTTCACCTTGGCCAAGGGCGAGATCCTTGGTCTGATCGGGCCGAACGGCGCGGGCAAGACCACCATCTTCGACTTGTTGTCCGGGCTCCTCGTGCCTGACTCCGGGCGCATATTCATGCACGGCAAGGAAGTGACCGGTTGGGGCGGCGACCGCCGGGCCGCGGCTGGGCTCGGGCGCTCGTTCCAGGACGCCCGCATCTTCCCGTCGTTGACCGTTGCCGAAAACGTCGCGCTTGGCCTCGAGCGTCACATCGAGGTTCGCGATCACCTGGCTGCGGTGCTCAACCTGCCGGCGGTCCAAGAGGTCGAGGACGATGTGGCCTGGACCGTCAACGACCTGATTGAGCTCATGAACCTGGGCGCCTACCGCGACAAGTTTGTCGGCGAGCTCTCCACCGGCTCCCGTCGCATCGTCGATCTGGCCATGGCCATCGCCCACGACCCGTCGGTCCTCATCCTCGACGAGCCCTCCTCTGGCATCGCTCAGAAGGAGACCGAGGCACTGGGTCCGCTGCTGCGCCGCATCCAGCGGGAGACGGGATGTTCGATGCTCGTCATCGAGCACGACATGCCGCTCATTACCGGAGTCTCCGACGAGATGATCGCGCTTGAGCTCGGCGCCGTCGTCGTGCGCGGGACGCCCGAGGAAGTCATCAGCAACCCGAGGGTCATTTCGGCTTACCTTGGTGGAGACATTGATGTCATCAACCGGTCTGGGGCTCGTACGGAGATGTCGAAACCAAACGACGACAGCGATGAGGCAGAAGCCGCCGATGACGCAGCAGAGCGCGCCGAGGCGCGGGCGGCGCGGCGTCGCGAACGGCGGGAGGCAGCGAAGTGACAAGACAAAGGGTCTTCCGGACCGCCGCAGCTCTCATGATCGTGGCCAGCATGGCGGTCGGCGCCGGCCTACCCGCCGTGGGCCAGACCAGCGGCGATGAGCCCGAGGCGTTCCTCCTTCAATACGGATGGTGGAACAAGGCTCAGCAAGTGCCGGGTACCAGCCCAGTGCCCAAGCCGCCCAACGCTCCGGAGGACGGCCTGTACATCCAGTACGAGTCGACCACCAGCAACGCACCGACCGCGGTGACCGGACCGGTGGGCGGCGGCCTGCCAACCGTGCCTGGCGCGCCTCCGACCCCGACGGTGCCTACCGGCGAGGTGCCGCCCGTGCAGCAACAGGCTTTATACCCGAGCGCGTACGCGGCGGTGCGCTACGAGGCTCCTGAAGGAGCCGAGGGCCGGCTGACCCTCACGCTGGAAAACCGATCGTCCACGACGCCTTACAATGTCGACCCTCTCGTGGGTGCGGTGCTGGCTTGCCTGGCCACCTCCCCGTGGGACTCGGTGCAGAACGGCCGCTTCGACACCGCGCCCACCTATGACTGCGCGGCGGCGTCTTCTGTCACCATCGCCGGCGACCAGTTGGTGTTCGAACTCCCGCGCAACCTGCAGATGGGACGCACGTTCGACTTGGTCCTGGTGCCCGTCGGTGAGCAGCCCTTTGCCATGAGCATCACCCGCCCGAACGATGACTCCTTCGTGATCACCAACCCGGATGAGCTCCGGGGCCCCGTTGAGGAGCCGGTCTATGAGGATCTCGGACCGCCGCTGACCGAGACCGGAGAGACCTTCTTCATTCCGCCCGAGACGTTCACGGTTGACACCACCCCGCTACCGACACCTTCGACGACGATCGCTCCTGCGCCCCGCCCGAGGCCAACGCAGGCAGCTCCGGTCCTCAACCCGTTCCGCAAAGATGCCTCGCGAGGCGAGCGGATCGCCGCCGTCTCGCTCCTGCTCCTGATCGCCGCGGCTCTGTGGTGGTTCGGTGGCCAACCGGTTCGCGCGCCTCGCTTGCTCGGCTCCCTCGGTGCCAAGCAGCTTGCGCTCGTGCCCGTCGGGGCGGCGCCCCGGAACGCCCCGGTCGGCGGCATCGGGCGATTCGCCCGGCCCCGCCTCGGGCCTGCTCCGAAGTTGTAGCGCCTGCCGGCCCGGCGGTTAGCCGGACGGCGGCGACGTGGTCGTGGGTCGGCCCAGAAGCCCTAGGCCTTCACCGTCGTGCTCGTCGTGCTCGTGGTGCTCGTGGTGCTTGTTGGTTTCGGCTTCGTCGTGGTGGTGGTGGTCTTCTTCGGCGGCTGGGTGACGGTGGTGGTCGTGTTCGGCGCCGTGGTCACCGCCCCGCCCGGATCGGTCGTCGACGTGGTTGTGGTCGACGATGAGGTGGTCGTGGTCGGCTCCGGGGCGATCTCGAGCCGCCTCAGGTTCAGGCGGTCGGGCGACGCGGTGAAGAGCGGCTTGACCTTCACGCCCTCGAGGGCTGCGCTCATGGTGTCGGCGAAGATCTGCGCCGGGAAGGAGCCGCCGCTGACCCGAATGCCGTGCACGTTGGTCATCGGCTTCACGCTGTCCGCGTGGCCCACCCACACCGCGGTAGATAGTTGCTTGGCGTACCCGACGAACCAGGCATCGCCGTAGTTCTCCGTCGTGCCCGTCTTCCCGCCGATGGGCCGGCCGATCGCCGCGGCCCGGGCTGTCCCCTGGGTGACGACGCGGATCATGGCGTTGTTGAGCACCCCGACCTCGTCGGGCTTGAATACGTCAACCGTGCGCTTTTTGTGTTCGTAGATCACCTTGCCGTCGGCGTCGCGGATGCGGGCGATGGCGTATGGCTCTGCCCAGGTTCCCTTGGCCGCGAACGTGGCAAAGGCCGCAGCCATCTCGAGCGGTGTCACACCCGTGCGCAGGCCGCCGAGCGAGACCGCGGCTACGGCCGAAATGGCGTCGTCGTCGGCGGGCGCGTGAAGGTCCTCGGCGACGTCAACGACCTTCTCCGGGCCGGCCTCGATCCCGATCCGCATGTACACGGTGTTGATGGAGTGAACCAGGGCGGTGTCGGTGTCGACAAGCCCCTCGCCCTCGCCTTCGTAGTTCTTGGTCTCGAAGGTCTCGCCGTTGAACTGAAACGTCTGGGGTGAGGCGGCATCCCACTTGGTTCGGGGGTCGATTCCTGCTCGCAACATCGCGAGGTAGACGAATGGCTTGAAGGCGGACCCGGGCTGGCGTCGACCCTGCGATGCCACATCGAACTGTCGCTCGAAGCTGAGCCCGCCAAACAGGTTGCGGATGGCGCCGTCACCGGGCTCGACCGACACGACCCCGGCGGTGGGGTCGCCCTCATCGCCAAGACGCTCCTGCACGGCAGCGGTGGCGGCATCGAATGCCTTCGGGTCGAGGGTGGTCTCGATGGTCAGTCCGCCGGTGAGAAGGCGGTTGGTGCGTCCCTCAGGCGTGCCGCCGAGGGCATCGATGGTCTTTGCTTCCCGCTTCACGTACTCGACGAAGTGCGGTGCCTTGCTGGCTTCGGCCGGCCGTTCGGGGGCCAATGCGATGGCCTCGTCTTTGGCCGCGGTCAGTTCGGCGTCGTCCAACCAGCCGTTGCCGTGCATGGCATCGAGGACCTGATCGCGCCGTTCAATCGCCTGGTCGGGCTCGTTCCGAGCGTCGACTCCCTCCGGTGAACGGATCTTTCCGGCGAGGAACGCGGCCTGGGCCGGCGTGAGGGCATCCGCGGTCGTGCCGAAGAAGACATCCGCGCCCGCGCCGAATCCGAACGCTCCCTCCCCGAGATAGACCTGGTTGAGATACCGCTCCAGCAACTCGTCCTTGCTGTGGGCCTTCTCCAACCGGACGGCGTACAGGATCTCTTTGAACTTGCGGAGGAACGTGGCCTCCGAGCCCGTGTAGTTGATCTTGGCCAACTGCTGGGTGATCGTGCTGCCGCCCTGGTTGCCGCCCTGCGCATTGCGAATGAGCGCACGGAACACGCCGTTGGGATCGACGCCGCCGTGGTCGTAGAAGTTCTTATCCTCGGCGGCCAGCACGGCGTGCACCACGTGTTCGGGCAGGTCGTCGACCTTGACCGGCTCACACTTCA
>JBPCMH010000323.1:0-3989 GCA_051002495.1 Acidimicrobiales bacterium | reverse complement strand
GCCGGGCTCGTCGTCGACGAGCTCACCCGCTCCAGGTTCGGCATCGTGTTGCGGCTCGCTGCCCACAAACCGACCAGCCGATGACCCCACCCTTCGAGCCACGTCCAGTGGCTCGCCGGGCTTGAGCCCGGCGGCCCGCCCACGCCGGCCGAGTGCATGTTAGCGGCCACGTCACCCACGGAAAGGCGCACAACGTGGACGTAGGTCATGTGGGACCACGCGCGCGTCAGAGGTCGGCCAGCTCGCGGCAGCTCAGACTGCTGCAGTAAGGGCCGTCCCTCGGCTCGCGCCGTGTCGACAAGGATGTGCTGTACCGAAGCGACCGAGACGGCCTCCGGCTGCTCTGGCTCGGCAAGCCTGCCGAACGTGCAGTTGGGACCCGCGGGCAGCTAGTGCAGGTGTGCTGTCCGGAGGATGCGAGCACGCCAGCCAAGGCCTCGAAGCCAGTGGACAGCTCAAGGGTCCGAGGCCAAGACCCGGGCGTTGAACGCCGGGTTGTTGGGCATGGCCAGCCTGCACGCCAACTCCGCCCGGGAAGCGCTGGTCAAGACGTGCACGTTACCGCTGCTCGCCGGGGCAAACAGAGGAGAAGGCAGAGTGCAAGGGCTCGGCCCGTGATGGGCCGAGCGAGGGTGTCGTCGAGGCTCGAACAATCGCCCTCGGCCCGGCACTAGTGCCAGGCACCAGCGCTCTCGGGTTCGCCAATTCGGCCCGCTCTTGTGTTGGCCGCCCGGCTAGCTCACGTGACGCCGGTAGAGATCCAAGGTCAGGGGCTGGGATCCTTCGACGTGGATTTGCTCGGGCTTCGCGCGGTGCTCGAACAGCGCCAGGGTGAGGCCGACGCCGGTCGCCGATGGGGCGAGGACTCCGGCGAGCTCGAGGAACCAGGCGGCGTGTCCGATGGGTTGGCAGGCGTCCCATGGGCCGCTGAGGTCGTCGGGTTCGAGCCCGAGGTTTGCCTGGGTTTGCATGTCGCGCAGGTCTAGGACGGCGATGTCGTCGACTCGGATGGTGTGCAGCTTGTAGGGCACCTGGAGCTGTGTGGCGACGTCGATGTGGTTGTCGGCTGCCGCTATTTCCAGTTCCAGCATGCATGTGGTCGCCGGCACGGCGAGATAGATGACGGGGAAGAGGTCGGGCGGGTTCCAGCGGCCGCCGTGGAGACGGGCGCCTTCGCCGGAGAGTGGGTCGCGGCGCGCGGTGGTGTAACGGAACGATCGGCCCGACCATGTGGTCGGGCCGATCGTGTTGACCGCGTCGAGCAGTTGCTCGTCGATTCCCCCGCTCAAGCAAAGACCCCGTCCGCCATGGCCTCGATCAGGTTCAGGACCTCGCGGTAGCGGCCCTGCTGAATGAGGTCTGCTGGTTTCTTGTGGTCCAGATGCCGGTGTGGGGTGAAGAGCCACGCATTCGCATGATCACGCGGAAGCACCTCCGCCAAGGCATCGGCGATATACGCGAGCTCCAGCAGTCGCTGCTTGTTGAGCCGCTGAGGCATGACCTCGCCAGCAGCCCATCTGGCGACTGAGCGACCCGACGCCTCCACGATCGATCCGACCTCGTCGTCCGTGAGCCCGAGGTTGTCGATGGCGACGGATACCTTCTCCGCCAAGGCGCCTGTTCCGACACGCCGCATCGCTACACCACCCTTTGTCTCGTTTCTGTCGCTAGTATGTCAGATGTTTCGGTGAATCCACGTGAGGCTCGCGCATCATGAGCGTTCAGTTCCGACTCGGCCACAACCACCACAAGGTGGTCGAGGACTTCCTTAGCAGGTCCCCTGGCGCGACCTCAGCGATCACGCTGGACCCGAAGGCGGCACGCCACCAGCTGCACGCCGCAGACGCCGCGCGGGACCGGGGGATGTCGGTGTTCTTCGAGCCGAGCACCGAGCGGCTCGCCAAGCCTGGGTACCGCCTCGACACGTTCCCCGTCTGGGACGGTGCGCCGTACGCGATCGACGTCCTCGCCGCCGACTCCCCAGCCCGCGAAGCTCTGGTCCAACGCACCATCGAAGCACACCCGCAAGGGTCACGCACGTAACCGCGCCGCACTTCTACGTCGACAGCGAACGGGACGCGCGGCTGAACATCGACCTCGCCGAGATGACCCGGCTCCGGGTTGACGAGAAGCGCACTCGAGCCGTACTGACGGTGGCGAACAGGTTCGCCAAACGGCACGCGGCTGAGATGGCCGCCGAGTACGTCCGGGCCGGGATCACCGACCTCGAGCTGCGCATGTCGCCGTTCGGCGGCGAGGACGAGAGTCTGAAGAAGATCCGCGAAGGATTCGCTGCCGCCCAGGCCTTTACCGTCGCCGGTCTGCGCGTGACTCTCGGTCAGTCGGGAAACCTCGGTCAGGTCGCCGTCGCCCTAGGACACGTCGAGTCCTACTCGGTCGGTATCGGCCTGTTGGAGCGGGTCAACCACAGCGCCCAGATCAGCCGGCAGAAGCAGCCGCCCAAGCCGCGCACCGAGGACGACCCAGGCGGAGGTCCCTTGACCGGCGTCTACCTCAACGGCCTGGCCCTCACCGTCCCACCACGTGTCGCCGAGGCCGTCCTCGGAGACTCCGACCTGCGCACCCGGGTCGGCTGCCGCGAAGGCCGCTGCGGCACCAGCGTGCGAGGCCCGCTGCTCGACAGCCGCGACCACTACCTGCACTCCCGCGACATCCAGATGCGCACCTGACGGGCGAGCTCTATGTCGGAGATCAGGCTCTTGAGGCTGCGGGTCATGAGCGGCTGCCTGATGGGCAGGCGGTCGGGGCCGATGTAGTTGGCGTTGACGTGCTCCCGCAGGCCGAGGGCGGCGCGGCGGCGCTCGATCTCGGAGGTGGGGCGCCATCCCTCAGGCTGGTCGAGCAGTCTGGCGGGGGTCAGAGTGGATCATCGACTCCAGGGAATCGGCCCAGCCGGGTGCAGCCTTCGGATTGCTCGACAGGATCGCCACCGCATCGGCCGCAGCCGAGGGTGACAGCGTCCAGGCGAACAGTTCGCCCGGGTTGCGGTCGTCGAGTGCGGCAGCGTGGAGCAGTGCTTGGAGTGCGGTGCGGGTTTTGCCTTCCCAGAAGCCGCCGGACTCCACGCCGCCTGTCGAGAGGCCAGTCGCCGAGGCCAAGCCGGTTGCCCGGATCATCGCGGTCAACGGGTCCTCGCATCCGCGGACAGGTGACCAGCGCAGGCCAGCGGGGAGGCCTTCGGCCAGTCGTTGCGGGTCGAAGACAGCGACGGGTCCGCGGCGCTGACGCTCGGTCAGCGTGGCGGCGATGTTGTCGGGTCGGGTCGCAGTGGTGATGACTGCGCCGGGGGCGTCGAGGATCGCGTTGATGACGACGTGGAGGCCCTTGCCGGATCGAGGTGCCCCCAGCAGAAGGATCGAGTCCTCGACCGATGCCCACACGCCCTGACCGCGGGACCGGCCGAGGAGGTAGCCGATGTCGGATGGCGCGGGCCGGTCGAGCGAGGGGCGGAGCGTCCGTCCGCGTTCCAGCAGCGCCTTCTGAGAGGCCGCCACTCGGACGTCGCGGCTGGTGGCGACACCGGCCAGGCGAGGTGGATCGTGAGTCGTCTTGTGTCGCCTGGCGCCGATGCGCCGCCACAGGACCAATGCACAGGCGATGACGGCAGCCACCATCAGCACGAGGACGAGCCAGTAGACCCAGACGCTGAGCCCTTCGGCCCCCAAGGCCGATGCCGGGTGAGCGGGATGGCGTAGGACGCGGAAGCCGGCTCCCCACCCACCGTGCGGTTGCTGGGCGTTTGACAGCCACGCGGCGACGCTTCCAGCGAGCCGGAGGGTCGCGGCGATGAGCCCGACCGCGGCGATGAGGATGAGGCCAAGGTTCACTAGTGGACCGCGTGTTATAAGTTGATTGACGGTTGGCGGGCTGGGATCATGGAGTATGGCGAATCGTCCTGCCCCGGCGCTGGGGTTGAATGAGGGTGACCACGAGGCACTTGTCCGGCTGACGCGGTCTTCGTCGGTGCG
>JBPCMH010000322.1:0-6802 GCA_051002495.1 Acidimicrobiales bacterium | reverse complement strand
GTTCGATCAGGGTGTCCACAATCACCGCGCCCAAGTGCTCCGCCGCCTCCGAGCAGCGTTCGACCTGCATCGGGATCGACTCCGACTTGTCGCGCGTGACGCTCTGGCGGATGTAGAGCAGCGTCGGCATCGGTGTCTTTGTCACTGGTGTCAAAGACTAACTGTGTTGACGAACACGAAGAACACCCCGATCGAGGCGCTCGAGCGGGCGTTCCCGCTTCGCGTACTCCGCTACCGGCTCCGCGAGGGCAGCGGGGGAGCCGGGCGTTCGCCGGGCGGCGATGGGATCGAGCGCGACCTGTGCATGCTCGAAGACGTAACCGTGTCACTCATTACGGAGCGGCGGGTGTCGCAGCCGTGGGGGCTCGAAGGCGGCGGGTCTGGCGCGGTGGGTGAGAACTGGCTGCTCCCCTCCGGCGATGAGGCACTCGCGGAGCCGCTGCCGGACAAGTGCACGCTCCGGCTGAGAGCAGGGGACGTCCTCCGGATGGTGACCCCGGGTGGCGGTGGCTGGGGCGAGCCGTCGGCAGCGGGCTGATCCTGCGCCACCCGATGTACGCTATTCTGTACATATGGCTAGACAAATGACTGCTACTGAGCTGAGAGCAAAGATCCTGTCCTTGCTCGATGACGTCGGTGATGGGGAGACGATCGAGATCACGAAACACGGCAGGACGATTGCTCGCCTCGTTCCCGCACTCGGATCGAAGTCGTTGCGGGGCAGCATGTCGGGGGTTGCTGCCACCGCGTCAAGCGACGAAGACCTGTTTGCGACCGACGCGCCGTGGCAGCAATCGTGACCACGGTCCTTGTCGACTCCCACGTGCTCCACTGGTGGTCAGCCGAGCCCCAGAAGCTCAGCCGGACGGCAGCGCGAGAGCTCGAATCAGCCGATGAGATCGCAGTCGCGACCATTACGTGGTTCGAGCTTGCTTGGCTGGCCTCGCACGAGCGCATCGCTGTCGGGGTGCCCATCCGCTCCTGGTTGGATGCACTCGCTTCCGGCGTGCGGACCATGGCCGCAACCCCCTCGATCGCAACCACAGCGGTCGAGCTGCAGTCCTCCTTCCCAGGCGATCCCGCCGACCGCTTGATCTATGCGACGGCCATCGAGCACGGGTGGCAGCTCGTCACCAAGGATCGGCGACTCCGGGATTATCGTCATCCAAGGCGAATCACGGTGTGGTAACCGTGGCTCGCCTCCGCTAGGCACCTAGCCCGCCGAGAAATGACGCCCAGGCGCCATCGACTTCGTGGCACAGTTCGGTCGTGCTCCTTCGCTCAGAGATGCCCGCCGACCATGAAGCGATTCGGGCCGTTGTGGCGGCGGCTTTCGGGTCAGAGGCCGAGGCCGACTTGGTCGAGGCGATCCGAGCGTCGCCCGAATACATCGCCCCGCTCGCATCCGGCAGCCTTCGACGCTGTTACCTGACCGGCTCCGCAGCACCCAACATTGGGAGTCGCCGCGACGTGAAGGCACCGGTGGTCGCGGAGGCCACTGCGAGACCGAATGCGACGAGTAGGCCTCGGCTGGTCGGCCAGCCCAGCGACACGCCGGCCGCGATCGCGGCGCCGGCGATGCCCGTTCCCAGCGCGTTGCCAAGCACGTCGGTGAGCTGCATCGATGACGTGGCCTCCCCCTCGGCGCCAGGCGGCGCGGTGGCCAAGACCACCAGGGAGATGCCGGCATACGACATGCCCATGCCGAGTCCAGCCACCGTCCAAAAGAACGCCGGCACGATGAGCGGGACAGGAGGCACCAGCACGAGCAGCAGCCCGCTCAAACCGGACGCCAGCGTGGCCAGGCCGACGGCCACCAGGCGGCCTCTCCCGAACCCGTGGCCTTTGCGGTCCTGGATCCACGCTCCGGCCGTCCAAGCCAGGGTGGCCGAAGTGAGCAGGAGGCCGGCCGTCACGCTGCTCCGCCCTCGAACGTCGGTGACAGCGAGGGGCAGGAACGAGTTGGCGGTGAAGAAGGCGCAGGTCTGCAGACCGCGGGTTGCCACCGCGGCTGGAAGTCCCCGGGCGGCGTGGAGGGTGCCGGGCGGGGTGAGCCGCCGCATGGTGAGGACCACCACGATTGCCCCACCGAGCACAGGCACGAGAGCCAAAGGCGTGCGCCAGCTCAGCGCGGCGAGGAGCACGCCCGCTCCCGCGGTCAGGGCGAGTGATGCCGCGCCGATACCACGCCTGGGGCCGCGACCGGCATCCGACGCCGGCGGGCCGAGCCGGCGCAGCGCGGGCAACGTCAGGAACGCATTGAGCGGAACCAACGGCAGCACACCGAAGAAGACCCAACGCCAACCCACGTTCTCGGCGATCCACCCGGCGATGGCGGGGCCGACGAGCCCGGGCACGACCCAAGCCGAAGACAGGAGCGCGAACATTCTGGCCCTGGCTCGATCGGTGAAGGCTCGGCCAATGCTCGTGTAGACCACCGCGGGCAGGACGCCGATGCCGAGGCCTTGCACGACCCGCCCCGCGACGACCACGATCATCTCCGAGGCCGATCCGGCAATCACCAACCCCGCGGCGAACAGGGTGATGCCGAGCGCGTATGGCCCAGCCGGCCCCGTCCGGTCGGCCCGTCGCCCGGCAAAGGCGATGCCGATGAGGCTCGAGAGAAAGGCGGCGGTGAACACCCATCCGTACAAGGCGAGACCGTCAAGGTCAGCGGCGGCGGCGGGCATGGCCGTGGTGATGCCCAGCGCCTCGAAGGCGATCATCGTCACGGTGAGGAGCAAGCCGATGGCCAGCGCCCGATGCTGTGGGGCCCATACGGACTCCGCAACGAGCGGGTCGTCAGCAGGCGGGGTCGGCACCCGGCCATGATTGCGGGTGCTCCGTGGTCGCGGGAAACCAGCACGCGCCGTCCTAGGCTGCGGCAGTGCGCTACGTAGAGATCGACGATGTTCGGGTGTCAGCCATTGGGCTCGGCACGTGGCAATTCGGGTCGAGGGAGTGGGGGTACGGATCCGACTACGCCGAGGGCGAGGCCATCGAGATCACCCACCGGGCCCTCGATCTGGGCATCAACCTGATCGACAGCGCGGAGGCCTACGCGTTTGGTCGGTCCGAGCGCATTGTTGGACGGGCCATCGCTGACCGGCGCGGTGATGCGTTCGTCGCCACCAAGGTGTTTCCGATTCTGCCGATCTCGCCGATCGTGCAGCAGCGGGGCCGGGCCAGCGCGGCCCGTCTCGGGGTCGATGTGATCGACCTTTACCAAGTGCACTGGCCCAATCCGGTGGTCCCTCTGACGACGACCATGGACGGGATGAAGGCGCTACGCGACTCCGGCACCGTCGCCCACATCGGCGTGAGCAACTTCAACCTCGCCCAATGGCTCGAGGCCGAACGCCATCTCGACGGCACCGTGCTCTCCAACCAGGTGCAGTACAGCCTGGTTGCCCGCGGACCTGAAGCCGAGCTCATCCCCTTCGCCCAGGATCAAGGCAGGATCGTCATCGCTTACAGCCCCCTCGCCCAAGGCTTTCTGTCGGCCAAGTACGACGGCACCAACACCCCCGGCGGCGTGCGGTCAGGCAACACGTTGTTCCTGCCGGAGAACATCGAGCGAGCCCAGCCGCTCCTCGATGCGTTGCGAGAGATCGCCAAGAGCCACGACGCCACGCCCGCACAAATCGCGCTGGCCTGGGTCATCCGCCAGCCGAACGTCGTCGCCATTCCCGGTGCGAGCAGCGTGGCCCAACTCGAGGCGAACGCAGCCGCCGCCGACATCGATCTTTCCGACGATGATGCCCAACGCCTCACCGAGGCTTCCGACGCGTTCAAGCCATCTAAGGGCGCCGGTGCCCTCGCCGCGATGGCCAAGGCTCGGTTCTCGCGCTGACCGACCCGTCAAGCCGTCCGCCTCGCGCCGGGTTGGCCATCGTGGGCCTTCTCGCGCTAGCTGGCCTCGCCCTTCGCGCCGGCTCTCGATCGCCGCTCTGGCTCGATGAGGCGCTCACCGTGGAGATCGCTCGCCTGCCGATCGTATCCATGCTCGACGCGCTTCGCCAGGACGGAGCGCCACCGCTCTACTACCTCCTTCTGCACGGGTGGATGAAGGCGCTGGACACCGGCGACGTCGCCGTGCGCAGCCTTTCAGCGGTCTTCAGCATCGCCACCATCCCGGTGCTGTATTTGATTGGTCGACGACGCGGCGCAGGGCTGACGGCTGTCGGAATCGCGGTGCTGTTCGCCACGTCGCCGTTCGCCATTCGGTACGCAACTGAAACCCGCATGTACAGCCTCGTCGCGCTCATTGTCGCGGTGGGGTGGCTCGTCGTGGCCGACGCACTGCGCCAACCGACGGCGCTGCGGTTGAGCGCGGTTGGCCTCCTGTCGGGGTTGCTCCTACTCACCCACTACTGGGGGTTCTATCTGTTGGCCGGGTTGGCCGGGGTCGGCGTTGTGCAGTGGCGAAGTCGAGCCGACCTTCGGTCTCCGGTCCTCCGCGTTGGTGTTGCCGCCGCGGCCGGTGGAGCGTTGCTCTTCGCTCCGTGGGTGCCGACCTTCGTCTATCAGGCAGCGCACACCGGCACCCCTTGGGGCACACCGCCTGGTCCGGTCGGCGTCGCGGTCACCACCCTCGTCGATCTGGGCGGTGGACCGCATCCGGAAGGCCAAGCCCTGGCCGTGGTGTTGGCCGGCTTGATCCTGCTGGCGTTGATGGGGACGGCCATCGACCGGCATCGGATCGAGGTCGATGTCCGGACTCGGCCCGGCGTGCGGACCGAAGTGGCCATCGCCGCCCTGACCGTGGCCGCCGGCGTTGGTGTTGGACTCTTGACCGGGGCGGCTTGGGCCAGCCGCTACAACTCCGTGGTGATCCCGCTGGTGATGGTCGCGGCTGCCTACGGCATCACCGCGCTCGCGGATCAGCGGCTCGCGGTGATCGTGCTCATCGTCGCCGCCGCGCTCGGGGTGGCTGGGGGGCTGCGGAATGCGACGACCGACCGCACGCAGGCGCGGGAGACCGCAGCGACCATCAACGCCGCCGGCGAGCCTGGGGCATTGGTGGTGTACTGCCCTGATCAGGTGGCACCCGACGTGCAACGGCTGCTGGGAGACGGCTTCCGCCAGGTGACGTTCCCGGACTTCGACGGCCCGCAGCTCATCGACTGGACCGATTACGAGGAGCGAGTCTCAGTCGCCGACCCGGTCGCCTTCGCCGAAGACGTGCTGCGCCGCGCCAGCGGGCAACCAGTGTTCTACGTGTGGATGTCGGGGTATCGAACCCACGGCAAGTTGTGCGAGAAGATCAACGACACCCTCGCCGGCGGCAGCGTGGGCAGCGTGCAGCTGCAGGAACCGGCGAAAGATCTCTTCGAACGCCACATCGTGTGGGTGCACCCGGAGCGAGCGTCGTGACCCAGGCCCGCGCCCGCGCAAGGTTGACGACCAGTTTGATGGCCAGATTGCGGGCCCTCGCGTCCTCTCCCGCGGCGGCAGGCTGGGTGGTCTCCCGCATCGTGGTCGTCGCCGCGCTGGCCTTCACGAGGTTCCTCGTCGACCATGCCGGCGCGGTGGCGGCGACCGGACAGCCGCCGGTCGGACTGCTCGGTTGGGACGCGGCGTGGTATGTGCGCATCGTTGAGTCGGGCTACCAAGACCTGCCGAGGGAGGCGCTCCGATTCTTCCCCCTCTTTCCGCTGGTGGCGACCCCGCTCAAGGTCTTCGTCGGAGCACGGCTGGCCGTGTTGCTCGTCGCCAACGGCGCGGCCTTGATCGCCGCGGTCGCGCTCCACCAACTGGTGCGGGAGGAGACAGGCGATCGGCGACTGGCTGACCGATCCGCCTGGCTGCTGGCGCTGCTGCCTGCCTCGTTCGTGCTGGCGATGGGTTACTCGGAATCGGTGTTGCTGCTGACGACCATCGTTGGCTTCCGGATGCTCCGATCCGGCCGGTTCGGCTGGGCTGCGCTAGCTGGGTTCCTGGCCGGGTTCAGCCGACCGGTCGGCATGCTCTTCGCCATCCCGGCGACGGTCGAGGCGGTGAGAGGGTGGCGCAACGCGGACCGCGATCGAACCGCTCGGCTGCTGGCCGCGGTCGCCCCCATTGCTGGTGCCGCCACCTATTTGGCCTGGGTTGGCGTTCGGTTCGGCGACGCGCTTCGGCCCCTGACGGAGCAGCAGAACGATTATCGGCGGGGCGACTTCGTCAACCCCGTCAGCCGTCTGATGAGGGCGGGAGGCGAGTTGTGGCGGGGTGAGGATCTTGGCGCGGGGCTCCATCTCGTCGCCGCCCTGGTGTTTCTCGGGCTGTTGGTGGTCGTGGCCCGTCATTTCCCCGCGGCCTACACGCTGTACGCGGCCGCCCTGCTCGCGGTCGCGACTTCGTCGACCAACCTCGATTCGCTCGAGCGGTACGGCCTGTCGGCGTTCCCCTTGGTCATCGGTTTGGCCCACCTGGCCCGGTCTCCTGCGCTGGAGCGGGCGGTGTTCGCCATCGCTGGCGCCGGCCTCTTTGTCTACGCATCGCTGGCTTTCCTCGGCGTTTACGTGCCCTGAACATCACCCGGGCGGCCATCGGCCACACTGGTGGTCGCCGCCGCGCCGCCCGTCGTATCAGGAGCCCATTTGCCCCAGCCCACCACCCCACCTGAGCAGCGGACCGACGTCGTCATCATCGGTGCTGGGCCAGCCGGTCTGACCGCGGCCTACGAGCTGTCGAAGCTCGGCGAACAGGCCACCGTGATCGAAGCGGACTCGGTCGTGGGCGGCATCAGCAGGACCGCCGAGCGCGACGGATGGCGGTTCGACATCGGCGGCCATCGCTTCTTCACGAAGGTGGCGGC
>JBPCMH010000321.1:0-6803 GCA_051002495.1 Acidimicrobiales bacterium | reverse complement strand
ATGCTCATGCGGTCAGGCTGGCATCGCCTTGCAGCACGTGTCGGTCACCAGGCGAGTGACCACGTAAGGGTCGCAGTTGGCGTTCGGGCGGCGATCCTCGATATAGCCCTTGCCGTCCTTGGCCACCTGCCACGGGATACGGACCGAGGCACCCCGGTTCGAAACGCCGTAGCTGAACTCATTCCAAGGTGCGGTCTCGTGCTGCCCGGTGAGGCGGTGCTCGATGCCGAAGCCGTAGTTGTGCACGTGCTCTTCCCAGTTCTTGGCCAGGGCCTCGCACGCCGCGATCACCGCGTCGTAGTTCTCGCGCATCTCCTTGGTGGAGAAGTTGGTGTGCGCGCCCGCGCCGTTCCAGTCGCCGCGGACCGGCTTGGGGTCGAGCGTGACCGAGATGTTGTAGTCCTCGCCGATGCGGTTGAGCAACCAGCGCGATACCCATAGGTGGTCGGAGCACTCCAGGGGCGGCAGCGGACCGACCTGGAACTCCCACTGGCCAGGCATGACCTCAGCGTTGATGCCGGAGATGGAAAGACCAGCACGCAGGCAAGCGTCAAGGTGATCCTCGACGAGCGGCCGGCCATAGACGTCGTCCTGACCGACGCCGCAGTAGTACGGGCCTTGGGGCCCGGGGTAGCCGCTGTGCTCGGGGAAACCGAGGGGTCGGGACCCCTTGAACAGGGTGTACTCCTGCTCAATGCCGAACCAGGGCTCGTGTGACCCCTGCTCGTCGTCCACCACTCGGAGAGCTGCCCTGGTGTTGGTCACATGCGGGGTCATGTCGGTCAGCAGCACCTCGCACAGCACCAACTTGTCGCCATCGTCGCGGAGCGGGTCGTCGCAGATAAACACGGGCTGCAGCACGCAGTCGGACGCCTCGCCGGGCGCCTGGTTGGTGCTGGAACCGTCGAAGCCCCAGATCGGGGGATCTTCCCCGGCCGGGACGATCTTCGTCTTCGATCGCAGGAACGCAGTAGGCACGTTTCCGTCGATCCAGATGTACTCGGCCTTGTAGTAGCTCACCCTTGGTCCTTTGTCATTGAGGAATTGGGTCGAGCAGCACGTTGCCCGACCCCGATTTCCGGCCCGTTGCTCTTGTGTGAACAGAGTGTGAACGAGGGCGCAGGCCGGCCTTTGAGTGCGAGACTAGACGGATGGAACGCCACCAGGACTATGTGCTCCGCACTGTCGAGGAGCGAGGAGTGCGGTTCGTCGAGCTCTTCTTCACCGATGTTCTGGGCATTCCCCGAGGCTTCAACATCACTCCTGCCGAGTTGGAGAACGCGCTGGCAGAAGGCATGACCTTCGACGGATCGGCCATCGACGGCTTCAGCCGAGTGCAGGAAGCCGACGTCCTCGCACGACCCGACGCCAAGACGTTCCAGATCCTCCCCTGGCGGGCCGACGCCGTGCCGGTCGCCCGCATGTTCTGCGACATCACTACCCTCGACGGCGAGCCATTCGCCGGGTGCTCGCGGCAGGTGCTGCGCCGGCAACTGGAGCGGGTGCGGGAGAAGGGCTTCTCGTTCTTCGCCGCCCCGGAGATCGAGTGGTTCTACTTCACCGACGACGACCCGTCACCGCCACTCACCCCGATCGATCGCGGCTCCTACTTCGAGTTGACCGTCGGCGACCTCGGCAGCGAGCTGCGGAAGCGGACGGTCCTCACGCTCGAGGAGATGGGAATCCCTGTCGAGTACAGCCAGCACGAGGACAGCCCCGGCCAGCACGAGATCGACCTGCGCTACACCGACGGGCTCACCATGGCCGACACCGTCATGACGGTCAGACAGGTCATCAAGGAACTGGCCATCGACCAGGGCGTACACGCGACCTTCATGCCAAAACCGCTCCAGGGTGTCCAGGGGTCTGGCATGCACACACACATTTCGCTGTTCGAAGGCGAGACGAACGCGTTCCACGACCCTGGCGATGAGCACGGGCTGTCGAAGGCGGCGAAGGGCTTCATGGCCGGGCTCCTCACCCACGCCCGTGAGATCACCGCGGTCACCAACCAGTGGGTGAACTCCTACAAGCGGTTGGTCACCGGTTACGAAGCACCGGTGTATGTGAGCTGGGCCCGCAACAATCGTTCGGTGGTCGTGAACGTGCCGCACGTGAAGGCGGCGCGAGAAGGCGAAGCCACCCGCATCGAGTACCGCGCCCCCGATCCGGCTTGCAACCCGTACCTCGCCTACACCGTGATCCTGGCCGCGGGGCTGAAGGGCATCGAGGACAACTACGAGCTCCCCGAGGAGGTCTCGGCCAACCTGTACGAGCTCACAACGGAGGAACGTCGCTCCGAAGGGGTCGGCATCTTGCCCGGAAGCCTGGCCGAAGCACTCGACGCCATGGAGGCCTCAGAGCTGGTGGCCGACGCGCTCGGTGAGCACGTGTTCGAATGGTTCATCCGCAACAAGCGTGCAGAGTGGACCGAGTACAAGGTGCAGGTCTCGCAGTTCGAACTCGACCGATACCTTCCGAGGCTTTGACCACAATGGCCATGAGCCCGCTTCTCATCTATCCCGATCCACCTCCTCCGGATCTGGCCCAGACGCTCGACCTGTCCGGCTACGCGTGGAAGGCGGCCGGCCACGTCGACAACATCAGCGCCATCGAGCCTGAGGACGGGTGGGTCGGCGCCATCGTGGTCGCCGATCAGGATCCGGAGGCGGCGTTCGGCTTCGCCCGGGCGCTGCGTAAACGCGACGTTCCTGTTGAGCCGCTGCTCCTGCTCATCTCCGGCAGCCAGCTCCCCGATCTCGAGCTGCGTGAGGAGACCTTCGACGACTTTTGCCTCGCCCCGTTCCACCCGCGCGAACTTGAGGCTCGGGTGCGGCACCTGTTGTGGCGCAGCGGGCGGGGGACTCAGCCCGATCTGGTCGAGTACGGCCAACTGGCACTGAACCTCGAGACCTATCAGGCCGTCATCGCCGGTCGGCCGCTCGACCTGACCTACATGGAGTACGAGTTGCTGAAGTTCTTGGCGACGAATCCGGGCAAAGTCTTCACTCGCGAGATCCTGTTGTCGCGGGTGTGGGGCTATGAGTACTACGGAGGCGCTCGGACCGTTGATGTCCACATCCGCCGCCTGCGCGCAAAACTGGGCGAAGAGCACGCCGGCCTCATCCAGACGGTTCGGTCGGTGGGCTACCGGTTCGGCCAGCCCCGCTGGTCCATCTGACCCCTCCCGTCCCGGCGGACGAGCCACGACGAAATAGCCCACTTGGGCCATACCCCCTGGCGCAGCGTGGGTGCATCCTCTCTGAGGAGGGTTTTCTACGGGGGGATCAAGGCATGGCAGAGCAACGGAAACGGCGTGGGCTCGGGGCGGTCGCGGGGTTTGTTCTCATGGCCGTGGTGACGGCGTCGGCCGCGGGCGCCGAATCGGTGCCGCTCGTTAACTGGTCTGACCTCACTCCGACGCTCACCGCCGGCTACGACCCGTCCGATGCCAACGAGTGCAAGGCGGGGAAGATCCAGTGCGTCGATTCGGTCATCCGCGAGATGACGCGACGGTTCGACCAGCTCGTTGACACCTGCGACCACGACTTGATGTTCGCGCTGGCCTACCTGCGCACGACTGAGGAGTACCGCCGCGCCGCCACCACGCCCGGCTTCTTCGAGGACCCCGGCTTCGTCAACCACGAAGACGCGGTGTTCGCCAGTTACTACTTCGAGGCCTACGACGCCTGGGGCAAGGGCAAGTTGGCCGAGGTGCCCGCCGCCTGGCAGGTGGCGCTCGAGGCAGCGGACGCTCAGACCGTGACCGCCAGCGGCAACGTGCTGCTCGGCATCTCGGCGCACATCAACCGCGACCTGCCCTTCGTGTTGGCCGAGATCGGTTTGATCAAGCCGGACGGCTCGAGCCGCAAGGCCGACCACGACAAGGTCAACGAGTTCCTCAACCGCGTCGACTTCTACGAGGAGGCGGCTAGGCGCTTCGACCCATCGCTTGAGGGTTCGACCTGGCTGCCCGGCGGAACCGCCATCCACTTGGTGATCGCCTGGCGGGAGCAGGCCTGGCGGAACGCCGAGCGCCTAGTCAACGCGACGACCGCGGCGGAGCGAGCACAGGTGGCCCAAAGCATCGAAGATTCGGCGCACGCGACCGCTCTTTCGATCGAAGAATCCAATCCGGTCCTCCTCACCTGGACCAACGCGCAGCGCAACGCCTACTGCACGGCGAACCGCTCGCGGTTGCGGTCGATCCGTTTGCTGCCTTCCTGGCGAGCCTCGGCGTCGTCCTTGGCCACCTTGCCGAGGATGGCCGAGACAACGCCGCCGCTCATGAGCATGACCGGCGGCAGCACGAAGATAAGCACGAACACGATGATGAGAGCTCCGAGCACGTCCCTATCCTTCCTTGTGGTGGGCCCAACACTCCACTTCAACCAGTCCGCCGAGCGGAAGACCAGCGACCGCAACGGCTGAACGGGCCGGGCGGTGGTCACCGAAGGCCGAGACATAGGCGTCGTTCATGACCGCGTAGTCGGCCATGTCGGCGAGGAACACGGTGGTCTTGACCACCGCGTCGAGCGACGCTCCTTTCGACTCGAGCAAGGCGCCGGCGTTGGCGATGGCCTGGGCCGTCTGCGCCGCGACGCCGTCGACCAACGCCCCGTCGACGAGGCCGAGTTGGCCCGAGCAGATGAGCCACGCTCCGGCCCGGACGATCGGTGTGTAAGGACCTACCGGCTTGGTCATGGGTTCCTCCCTCTCGTGGGCCACCGCGGCGGCAGACCCTCGTCGATCCAGGTCGCCGCGGCCACCGCGGCGAAGACAGCGTCAGAGCCGTTGACTGGCTCGCCCTCATCAGGCTCGAGCGTGACCTCGACCCGCGGCATGTCCTTGGCCCGGACGATGCCGAAGGACCGAATGGTGAGGTCGAGCACCTGACCATCGTCGTCGACGGCGAGGGCCTCCGACGTCACCCACGAATACGCCATGTGAGCCGCGCCGATGCAGTACGAGCGAAGCACGACCTCGTCGAGGGGCCGGCCACATCGCACCGTGACCGAGATGCCCTTGTCACCGACCGTTGCCGTCGCCGTCGCGCCGCTCGGCCCAACGACGGTTGCGTCACGTCGGATGCCGGCCAACAAGACCGCGGCCTCGACCCATCCCGCGCCCCGGATGTCGGCCGATGTGGGCGGACCGGGCAGATCCACCTCGGTCACAGCCAGACCCGGCGCGGTGTCGGCGATGGCGGCGGCGACTCCCGCCGTGCGGGCGACGACGATGCTTCCGGTGCCGTCGGCGCGGACTCCAGCGGCGACAGGCGGGCGCTTTGGGCCGAGTCGAACGGTGTCTTCGCGGGTGTACACGGCCCGAACCGGGCCGCCGTGTTCGGCGGCGAGCATGGCCGCGACCTCCACCACCGGCGACACCGCCTTTCCACCGAAGGCGCCACCATTGCCGAGCGGTGATGCCGGGGGCCCGCCGGGGACCGCCCACGACGCGTCCGGCTCGAGGTAGGCAGGCTCGACCCAGGTCGTCTGCAAGATGAGGTCCCAGTCCCCGGGAGGAACCTCGATCGGGTGATTCGGTGCGACGGTGGTCCGCCGGCCCTGCACCTTCCCTGCGTTACGGCGAGCCGCAGTCAGGGTGTCACCCACCACCCAACTGCCGTCGGCTCCCGTCAACGCAACCATCGCTGCCGCGGGCGAGTTGTCGTCGGCGAAACCACCGTCGCCCGAGGCCACCGCTGGGCCGACCGCCTGGGGAGTGCCGCCTTCGATCTCAGCTCTTTTCGCCGCCTCCTCAAGGTTTCGTGGCTCCGGAGCCGGCGATCCACTGGCCACCAGCGCGGCGGCCTCCTTGATCGTCTGCCAACCGGTGCAACGGCACAGGTGGGCGAGCAGCGCGTTGTCGACCTTGTCGGCGACGCCAGGGTCGGGAAGTGCGGCAAGGCGCATGATGATCCCCGGCGTGCAAAATCCGCACTGGCTCGCACCGCATGCGGTGAACGCTGCCGTCCACTGGTCGCGCGCCGCCGGCTCAATCCCCTCCAGGGTCGTGACCTCGCGATTCCGTGCTCGCTTTGCCGGCGTCACGCACGCCACCCGTGGTTGGCCGTCGACCCATACCGTGCAGCACCCACACTGGCCCTGCGGGCTGCACCCGTCCTTGGCCGACGTGACACCGACGCGGTCACGCAACACCTCGAGCAGCGATGCCCCGTCGTCGTCGACCTCGACCTGCTGACCGTTGACGGAGAACTGGAGCACGTCGCCCACCCTAGGGAGCGTTACCGGCTCGGCGAACCAGCTCGAAGCAGACCACGCCGGCCGCTACCGCCACGTTGAGCGAGTCGACCCCGTTGGCGAGCGGGATCGACACCCATCGAGCGACGTGTTTCGCGACGGCGGACGACACACCTTCGCTCTCACTTCCCAGGACGAACGCGATCTTGGCGGACATCGCCCCTTCGTCGAAGATCGACGATGACCCACCCGACGCCAGCCCTATGACGTCGTAGCCCGCGGCGGTCAGCGCCTCGACGGCACGGTCAGCCCACTCGACCCGATGCAGCCGTGCTCGGAACGCCACCCCGGCTGAGGCCTTGATCACCAGCGGTCCGATGTCGGGCACGCCTGTTCTTGGAAGCACCACGCCAACTCCGGCAGCCGCGGCCGATCGGATGATCATGCCGACATTGGACGGGTTGGTCAGGCCGTCGAGCACCAGCAGCGGGCCGTCCACCGACGATGGTTCGAGCGCGCCTATCATCGGCGCTTCGACGTCGGCCACCACGCCCTGATCGTGGCGGCCGTTGCGGGAGATCTTGGTGACCGCGTCTGGGG
>JBPCMH010000320.1:0-11716 GCA_051002495.1 Acidimicrobiales bacterium | reverse complement strand
CCGCAGGCGTTCGGCACGTTGCTGGTCCACCACGTCGGTCACCTGCTCCGCGATCACGCCGGCCGGGCCCGTGATCGGGCCGTCGGGCAAGACGAGGGCCGACGTTGGACCGCCGCGGCGGATGCCGAGATCAACGATGACCTCGTCGCCGCCGGACTGGCGCTCCGCGCCACCGACATCACCCCGGGGCGCCTTGGTCAACCCGACTCCCGGCTGGCTGAGCAGTACTACGACGAGATGGGCGAGCCGCCGGCCTGCCCGGATCACGGCAGCGGTGCCGACGGTGTCGCCCGGTCCTGGGACGGCGAAAGCGGCAGCGCGGCCGCGGTGGGCCAGTCGGAGGCCGAAGCGATCCGGATGCGGGTCGCGCACGACATCCTGACGGCATCCCGCGCGGCGGGGGAGGTACCAGGGGGCTGGGTCAGGTGGGCCATTGAGCGGTCCGGATCAGCCGTGGACTGGCGGCGCTTGCTGGCCAGCGAGCTCCGGTCCGGCGTCGCCGCGGTGGCCGGGCTGGTCGACTACACGTATCGGCGGCCGTCTCGTCGAGCCGGCTCGGCCGGACCGGTCGTGCTCCCCGCCATGGAGCGGCCCTTGCCGCGGATTGCGATCGTCGTCGACTCGTCCGGATCGATCAGCGAAGACGACCTTGGGTCCATCCTCGGCGAGGTCGATGGGATTCTGCGTCGGCTTGGGCTGCGGGAGGCCACGGTGTTGGCCGTCGACACCGAGGTGCACGAGGTGCGGCGCGTTCGCCGGGCCGCCGAGGTGCAATTGGCAGGCGGGGGCGGTACCGACCTGCGCCCTGGCATCGAGGCTGCCGCCCGGTTGCGTCCACGCCCCGACCTGATCGTGGTGCTCACCGACGGCTACACGCCGTGGCCAGATCGAGGTCCGGCTGGTATCTCGGTCGTCGTCGGCCTCATTGGCGTCGACCAGGGCCAGGTCGGGCCGCCCACCCCCGCGTGGTCAAAGGCAGTGGCCATACCTCCGGCCTGATTCGTCGGCCTGACTCCGACGGCGGGTTTCGTCCGTCGTGCTGATTCGGAGAAGGTGGCTCAGGTGCGGAGCTGGCGGAGGATTCCTGCGGTGTCGTGATAGGCGATCCGTTCGACGATCCGCCCGTCCTTGACCCTGGTGACGTGGGCCATGGCCAGCCGCACCCGTCGTCCCGTGGGGCTCAGCCCGGCAAAGTCGCCTCGGTGGGTGCCCTCCATGACCTCCTCGGTCACCACCAGGTCGCCGTCCTCCACCCAACGCGTCACCTTGACCTGTAAGTCAGGGAAGGCCACCAGGCTGTCGGCGAGCAGTTGGCCGAGGCCGGCCAGCGAAAACATCCGCCCTCCGGCCGAGACCAGGCGGGCGTCGGAAGCGAACAGCACCGCGCCGGCGGCGGGATCGTGGGCGTTGATCGTGGCCGTCAACTGTTCGACGACCGCGCGGGCGGACTGGGCTTTCGTCGGCATATCCGCATAGTCGCGCAGACCCGGTCGGCCGGCCATGCCCACTTTTTGGGTCCAAGTGGTGGCCAAGTGGTTGACGAGTGTCACTCTGGGGCGTAATGTGGCGGCAAGTGGCGCGAAGGGGTGACCTTGTGCTGCGAGTACCAAGCCAAGGGGCGGTCCCTGGGCGGTCACGGCACAGGTGCCGGGGCTTCGAGTGACGAGGGGATGGAAGCGAGGTGGCAGGGTTCTTCGGAAGGTTTGAGCACTCGCTCGACGCCAAAGGGCGGGTCATCCTTCCGGCCAAGTTCCGTCAGGCCTTCGAACACGGCGGCTACTTCAGCCAATACCACGACGGTTGCCTCGCCCTGTGGACACCAGAGGAGTTTGAGAAGCAGATGGTTGGCATGCAGAACTCGGCCGAGGCCGGCGGTCGCGACGAGCGCAACCTGGCCCGTGTGTGGGCGTCGGGTTCAGCCGAAGTGGAAATCGACAAGTCCGGGCGCATGCCCATCCCGCAGCACCTCCGGGAGTTCGCAGCCCTCGCTGGCGAAGCGCTGGTGCTCGGCGCCATCGACCGCGTTGAGCTGTGGGCGCCATCCCGGTGGGAGGAGAAGGTTCAACCGAGCGAAGCCCAGCTCACAGACGCATGACCACGACGACCTGGTTCACCCGCAGTCTTCCGGCCGACACGGTGGAAGTACCTCACTCCGCCCGCTTCTGCCGACGCCATCCGGGGAGAAATCCCGGGGGCACCCGCTCGGCCGGGAGGCTGCCGATGGCCCAGGTCCCGTTTCACCATCAGCCCGTCATGCTCGACGAGGTCATCGCCGTTCTCGGCGGCGGCCCAGCCGGACTGTACGTCGATTGCACCCTCGGTGGGGGTGGTCATACAGCCGCGCTCCTCGACCAACGGGCCGACATCACCGCGCTCGGCATCGACCGCGACGCCGACGCGGTGACCGCGGCGACCGACCGTCTTGCGGTTCACCGCGACCGGGTCACCATCCGGCGAGCGCGCTTCGATTCGTTGCCGGCATTGGTGGGTGAGCTCGGGGTCGGGGGCGTGGCCGGCGTGCTGTTCGATCTAGGCGTTTCCTCGCCGCAGTTTGATCGTCCCGATCGCGGCTTCAGCTATCGCAGCGAGGCCGCGCTCGACATGCGGATGGACACCTCCTCAGCGCTGACCGCGCACGAGATCGTCAACACCTGGCCGGCCGCCGCGCTGGCCTCGTTGTTCGCGGCGAATGGCGAGGGACGGTTCGCGCGGCGTATCGCCGAGCGCATCGTGGCAGCTCGCCCCGTCGACACCACGTCTCGCCTGGCCGACGTGGTCAAGGACGCCATTCCCGCCGCTACGAGGCGCACCGGAGGGCACCCGGCCAAGCGGGTCTTCCAGGCGCTCCGGATCGAGGTCAACAGCGAGCTCGAAATCTTGCCGAGCTCGATCGACCAAGCCATCGACCTGCTGGTACCGGGCGGTCGATGCGTCGTGCTCAGCTATCACTCGGGCGAGGACCGCATCGTCAAAGACCGGTTCCGGCACGCGGAGACCGGTGGCTGCATCTGCCCGCCCAAGCTGCCGTGCGGCTGTGGAGCCGTGGCCACCGGGCGGTTGCTCTTCCGGGGTGGGCGAACCCCGACCGCGGCCGAGATTGAGACCAACCCACGGGCCGAGAGCGCCAGGCTCCGGGCCATCGAGAAGCTTCATCCCCCCGCAACCGAACCCAACGACACACCAGCCCGCGGAGGCACCCAATGACTGCCCGGATGAATGCTGCTGCGCCCTTGCCCTCCCGGCCGAGCGAGGCGGATCGTCCTGAGCTCCGAGTCGTCGGCCCAGGTGAGCGAAGCCCTGAAGCAGCCCGGCGGCAGGCCCGCGTCCTGGCCATCGTTGTCGTGGTGATCGCTGCCGCGCTCCTGTTCAGCCTCGTCGCAACCCAGGTGGCCATCACCCAACGTCAGTTCCAGCTCCAGCGGCTCGAGGGTGAAGCCGACGGGCTCCAGGCGAGCTATGACCGGCTGCGGTTGCAAGTGGCTGAGCTTGAATCGCCCGCCCGTATCGTCGCGGCGGGCCAGCAGCTGGGTCTCGAGCAGCCATCTGAGGTGACCTACCTCACGCCAACGTCGGGCCTGCTGAGAACCGCCGGTCGAAGCGCCCATCAACCGACACCGACCCAAGCAACTTCGACCAGCTGGCAGACGGTCAAGCCTCACCTGGCGGATAACTGATGGCCGCGCCGACCGGCACCCGGTCTGGCGGGGTACGGCACGCGGCGCGGTCCAAGCGGTCAGGCCACCAGCACCGAGGCAAGAGCGCGCGTCGACGTCCGGTTGCTGGGCACGGCACCCAAAAGGTGGGGCGGAGGCGCCTCGCCGTCATGCTGTTGGCATCGCTCGTGCTGTTTGGTGCCATTGGGGCGAAGTTGGTCAAGGTGCAGGTGGTCGACGGGCCTCGCTTCGCCCAAGTGGGTGAATCGCAGCTGGTCCACACCGAGAAGCTCCCCGCGGCGCGGGGCACGATCTTCGATCGCAACGGCGTCGAGCTGGCCATGACCATCCGGCAGTCGACGGTCTGGGCCAACCCTCGGGCCGTCACTGATCCCGTTAAGGAAGCCGACGCGCTGGCCTCGGTGCTTCAACTCGATCGTGAGTTTCTCCTCGAGCGGCTCCGGACGCCGGCCGCGTTCGTGTACCTGGCTCGCAAGGTCAGCGACGCCACCGCGAAGCAGGTCGAGGCGCTTGGTCTCGACGGCGTCTATCTGATGGAGGAGCCCCGCCGGTTCACTCCCGCCGGCGACCTGGCCAGTCCGGTCCTCGGATTGGTCGGTACCGACAACGAGGGTTTGGGCGGTGTCGAACTCAAGTACGAGGGGTTGCTTCGAGGAAAGCCTGGTCTGTTGGTGGTCGAACAGGATCCCAGCGGCTATCAGATTCCGGGGGGCGTGCGGGAGCGCCAGCCGTCCATCCGCGGCGACGACCTGATGCTGACGATCGATCGTGCGCTGCAGTACGAGACGGAACGTGCCCTCGCGGCAGAGATCGCCAAGGCCAAGGCGACGGGTGGCGTTGCCGTCGTCATGGACGTCAAGACCGGTGAGATCGTGGCCATGGCCAACCTCACCGCCGAGGCGGGGGAGAACATCCGGCAAGCCCCGAGCAACCTGGCTGTCACCCAGGCCTATGAGCCCGGGTCGGTCAACAAGCTGATCACTATTGGCGCCGCGCTGGAGGACGGCCTCGTTGCGCCTGACACCACCATTCGAGTGCCGACGTCGATCTCCGTTGGCGGCGCCCTGTTCAGCGAGCATGAGCCGCATCCGACGATCGACTGGAACGTCACCGAGATCGTGGCCAACTCATCCAACGTCGGCTCGATCATGATTGGCCAGCAGCTCGGCAAGGATCGGCTCGATCACTATCTCCGATCGTTCGGATTCGGATCGTCGACTGCGCTTGGCTTCCCCGGGGAGACCCCGGGGATCATGCTCGATACCGACAAGTGGTCGGGCAGTTCGATCGGGACGATCCCCATTGGCCAGGGCATCGCGGTGACCGCGGTGCAGATGCTGGCGGCCTACAACACCGTGGCCAACGGTGGCCTGTACGTGGCACCAAAGTTGATCAAGGCCGTGGTCGGTTCCGATGGCAAGCCCAAGCTCACCGAGCCGTCACCAACCCGCAGGGTCGTATCGCCCACGACGGCTCGTCAGCTCAACGAGATGCTGAGCGAAGTGGTTCGGGCCGGCACCGGGACCAACGCAGCTATCGACGGCTACACCGTGGCGGGCAAGACCGGCACGGCTAGGAAGCCGTTGGAAGGGGCACGCGGCTACAAGACGGGGGCCTACATGTCGTCGTTCGCCGGCTTCGTCCCTGCGGAGAAGCCGGCGCTCTCGGCGCTCGTCATGCTCGATGAGCCCACGCCGATCTTTGGCGGCCTGGTGGCCGCACCGGTGTTCGCGGAGATCACCAAGTACGGGTTGCGGCACTTCCGGATCCCACCTCCGCGGCCGGCTCAAAAGATCATCCCGTCCGTGGATCCAGAGACCGCCAGGCCGGTCGGCGAAGTCGGCGGCACGGCGGCCGCCGCTACGCTTCCTCGGCGTAACTCCCCGACTCCCTGAGGCAGCCGATGCGGCTTGATCGACTCCTGGACGCCGTCCCAACGCTCGAGGTACGGGGCGATGCCACCTCCGCCGACGTCACCGCGATCAGCCACGCCTCGGGCGAAGTGCGCCCGGGCACGCTTTTTTCCTGTCTGGCCGGTGCTCGGGTCGACGGCCACGAGTTCGCCGCTGAGGCCGTCGCGAGTGGCGCGGTCGCTTTACTCGTCGAGCGAGCCCTCGATTTGCCCGTTCCGCAGGTGGTCGTTGGCGACGTCAGGGCGGCCATGGGGCCGATGGCCGCGGCGCTGGCCGGTCATCCGGCACGAGCGCTCAGGATGCTTGGCGTGACCGGAACCAACGGCAAGACCACGACCGTTCACCTGCTCGCCGCGGTTTTGGCTTCGGTGGGAGTTCGCGTCGAGCAGATCGGCACGCTGCACCCGGCAGGTGGATTGAGCGGACCGCCCAACACGCCGGATGCGACGGTCCTGCAACCGCTGCTGGCCGGGCTCGTCGATGCGGGCGCCACCGCGGTGGCGATGGAGGTTTCGTCGCACGCGCTCGTGCATCGGCGCGTCGACGGCATCGTCTACGACGTGGCTGGCTTCACCAACTTGAGCCAGGACCACTTGGACTTCCACGGAACGATGGAGGAGTACTTCGAGGCCAAGGCTTCGCTCTTCACTCCTGAGCGGGCCAGCCTCGGTGTGGTCAACGCGGACGACCCGTACGGCCGGCAACTCCTCGACCGCGCCGCGATCAAGGTGCAGCCCTACTCGATGGCCGATGTCGATGATCTCGATGTCGGCCTCGTGGGCAGCACGTTCCGCTGGCGCGGGCTGCCGGTGACGATCGACCTTGGCGGCGAGTTCAACGTGGCTAACGCGCTCTGCGCCGCGCTCATGGCGTTGGCGTGCGGCCTCGACGACGAGCAGGTCGCGGCCGGGCTGTCGGCGGCCGGGCCGGTTCCCGGCCGGTTTGAGGCCATCGATGCCGGCCAGCCGTTCACCGTTGTGGTCGACTATGCCCACACCCCGGACGGCCTGGAGAAGGTGCTGGAGACGGCACGAGCGGCCGCGGGCGGGGGTCGCTTGATCGTCGTGTTCGGCTGCGGGGGCGACAAGGATCGGGGCAAGAGACCGCAGATGGGAGCGATCGCCGAACGTCTGGCCGACCAGGTCGTGATCACCTCCGACAACCCCAGGAGCGAGTCGCCGGAGTCGATCATCGCCGAGATTCGCGCTGGGATCGTTCATCCTGGGAGCGTGGATGTCGACCCCGACCGCCGATCTGCCATGGCGCGCGCCTTCAGGGCTGCACAACCAGGCGACCTCGTTGTCGTCGCGGGTAAGGGCCATGAGACCGGGCAGGAGATCGCCGGCCTTGTTCATCCGTTCGACGATCGCGACGTGGCCAGAGACCTGCTGGGAGGTGCTCCGACGTGATCGCCCTACTGCTCGCCGGCGGGACCTCCATCGTGATCTCGCTGATCGGCACGCCCGTGCTGATTCGTTGGCTTCACGCCAACGGGATTGGCCAGCAGATCCGAGAGGATGGCCCTGGTGGTCATCACATCAAGGCCGGCACGCCGACCATGGGTGGCCTGATGATCGTCGGAGGGGCGGTACTCGGCTACGCCGGCGGCCACCTGCGAACCGGAGCGGTGTTCACTAGGTCGGGCCTTCTCGTGATCTTCGCCACCGTGGCGACCGCGGCCGTTGGGTTGGCCGACGACTGGATCAAGGTGAGGCGAGAGCGGTCGCTCGGTTTGAACAAGAGAGGAAAGATCGCCGGCCAACTTGTGGTGTCGCTCACGTTTGCCTACCTCGCGCTGGAGTGGGCTGGATCCCGAACCAACCTGTCGTTCACCCGCTTCGACTCCTTCGCGTTCGGTGAGATGCCCGATGTCGTGTGGATCGTGTGGGTCGCGTTTCTGCTCATCGCCACATCGAACGCGGTCAACATCGCCGATGGTCTTGACGGGTTGGCCGCCGGGTCATCGACCTTCGCCTTTTCGACGCTGGCGATCATGGCCTTCTGGCAGTTCCGTCACTTCGACATCTACCGGGTTCCCCAAGCCCTCGACATCGCGATGGTGGCGATGGGGCTGACGGGGGGATGTATCGGCTTCCTGTGGTGGAACGCGGCGCCAGCCCGGATCTTCATGGGCGACACCGGCTCGCTTGGCATCGGAGCCGGCATGGCCGCGCTGTGTGTCGTGATGAACCTGCACCTCTTGCTGCCAGTGGTTGCCGGACTCTTCGTGATCATCACCATGTCCGACATCATCCAGATCATCAGCTTCCGGTTCTTTCATCGGCGGGTGTTCCGGATGGCGCCGTTGCATCACCACTTCGAGTTGATGGGGTGGCCGGAGACGACGGTCATCATTCGGTTCTGGATTCTCGCCGGACTCTGCACCGCGCTCGCGCTCGGCATCTTCTATGCCGACTTCTTGGCTGTTGGGGGCATCGACTGATGGCCGCGCTGGTGGTCGGTCTCGGGGTCACCGGCGAAGCCGTCGTAAGCCAACTGCTGGCCAGGGGCGAGAAGCTCGTCGTTGCTGATGATCGGGCCGGGGTGGCTCGGGCGCTCGGGGAGAAACTAGGGGTCCCGTATGTGGAGCCAGACGGCGATGCGGAGTGGGCCGACGCGGTGTCGCGCGCCGACCTCCTCCTACCCAGCCCCGGCGTCCCACTGGGTCACGCGGCCATCGCCGCTGCGATGGCGCGTCAGGTACCCATCTGGAGCGAGTTCGAGCTTGCGGCCCGTTGGGATGATCGACCGATCGTGGCCATCACGGGCACCAACGGCAAGACCACCGTCACCCAACTCGTACAGATGATGCTGTCGGCCGACGGTCGGCGGGCAATGGCCGCCGGCAACAACGAGGTGCCGCTCATCGAGGCGCTGGCGGCCGACGCCGAGGTGTTCGTGGTTGAGGCATCGTCGTTCCGCCTGGCCTTCACCGAGTCGTTCCGTCCCAGGGTGGCGGTGTGGCTCAACCTGTCCGAAGACCACCTCGATTGGCACCCCGACCTCGAGCACTACGCCGCGTCGAAGGCGAAGATCTGGGCCCATCAGGCCGCCGACGATCTCGCCGTGGTCAATGCCGACGACCCCGCAGTCATGGCTGCGGCTCAGGCCGCGCCCGGCCGGGTCGTCACGTTTGGAGCTGATCGGGGTGGCTACTCGGTCGCCGACGGCCAGATCCTGACGCCGGATGGGCCGCTGTGCGCCGTCGCCGACTTGCCGCGGCGGTTGCCCCACGACTTGGCCAACGCCCTGGCCGCCACGGCTGCGGCGGAGGGGATTGGCGCATCGGCTGAAGCCTGCCGTCAGGTGCTCCTTGACTTTCATGGGTTCCCCCACCGGGTCCAGCTTGTCCGGGAGGCTGGCGGGGTCAGCTACTACGACGACTCGAAGGCGACGACCCCGTCGTCGGTCGTGGCCGCCATGTCGGGCTTTGACTCGGTCGTGCTTATCGCCGGGGGCCGCAACAAGGGCCTCGACCTTCGTCCGTTGGCCAGCCAAAGTGAACGCTTGCGCGGCGTGGTCGCGATAGGGGATGCCGCCGCGGATGTGGAGGCCGCGTTCGCTGGCACAGGTGTCGCGGTCGTCGTGGCGCAGTCAATGGACGACGCGGTCGCTCAAGCTGAGTCACTGGCCGGCCGCGGCGACGTGGTCCTGCTGTCACCGGGCGGGGCCTCCTACGACTGGTATCGGAACTACGGGGAGCGGGGCGCCGACTTCGCCCGCGCCGTCAACGACTTGTTGGATCGGCAGCCTTGACCTCGACCGCCTCCCGCCCGACGGCCACCCGACACAAGCGGCGTCAGCCGCGAACCGCCCCGTTCGTCGGCCTAGTCGTGGTGGTCGCCCTCCTCGCCGCCCTCGGGCTTGTGATGGTGCTCTCGGCGTCGTCGGTGCAGGCAATCCGTGAGCATGGCTCTTCGTGGTATTTCTTCAACCGACAACTTGTATGGCTGGGCCTCGGGACTGCCGCCATGGTGTGGACGATGCGGGTTGACTACCGCGGCTGGCAGAAGCTCGGTGCGCCGATTCTGGCTCTTGCGGCGTTCTTGACTGCCCTGGTGCTGGTGCCAGGCGTTGGGATCACGGTGGGTGGATCGAGCCGCTGGCTTGGCTATGGTCCGGCGCGGATGCAGCCGACCGAGTTGGTCAAGGTCGGCATCTTGTTGTTCGCCGCTGACTTGCTGACCCGCCGAGCCGATCGAATGCAAGACACGCGGGCCACGCTGCGGCCACTGCTTCTGGTCTTCGCTGGCGTCGGCGCCTTGATGCTGGCCCAGCCCGACCTGGGAACCACCCTGGTGACCGGCGGAATCCTCATGGTGATCCTGTTCGTCGCGGGGACCCCGCTGAGTTCCGTGGTGACGCTCAGTGCAGCCGGGGTAGGCCTGACGCTGCTTCTGGCCAAGGCCGAGCCCTATCGCTGGGCGCGTATGACGGCGTTCCTCGACCCCTGGGCCGACGCGTCCAATACCGGGTACCAGGCGTCCCAGGGCTTGGTCGCACTGGCCTCGGGAGGACTCTTCGGTGTCGGGCTGGGCGCCAGCCGCTCGAAGTGGGGGTTCCTGCCGGCAGCCCACACCGATTTTATCTTCGCGGTGATCGGAGAAGAACTGGGCACCCTCGGTGCGCTGGTCGTCCTCGGTCTCTTCGTCACGCTGACTTGCCTTGGGATTCGTGCCGCGCTGAGGGCTCCCGATCGGTTCGGAATGTTGACCGCGGCGGGCATCACGGCCTGGATCACGGGACAGGCGATCATCAACATGGGAGCAGTTGTCGGCTTGATGCCGATTACCGGCGTGCCGTTGCCCTTCGTCTCGCTCGGCGGGTCCTCCCTCATCCTGTCGATGGCAATGGTTGGCGTCCTGCTGAACATCACCAGGCAGGGGCGCGGCAAGCCCCGCCCGCGCGCCGGATCGTGAGCAAGGTCTACGCGGTCATTGCCGGCGGCGGAACCGCCGGCCACGTCGTCCCCGGTCTCGCCATCGGGATGGCGCTTGCTGAGGCTGGCCATGCCAAGTCGACGATTCACTTCGTGGGGTCGCGACGAGGCATCGACAGGCGGATCATTGAGCCCGAGGGGTTTCCACTCACCCTGCTCCCGGGTCGAGGCATCGCCCGTCGCTTGACGCTGGCCAACATCGGTGCGGCCCTCGGGTTGATCGTCGCTTTCCTCCGATCGATCGGGCTGCTGGTCCGGCTTCGGCCGCGCGTGGTGATCTCGATGGGCGGGTATGCCGCCGCTCCATTTGGTCTGGTTGCCGGGTTGGCCCGCGTCCCCCTCGTGCTGGCCGAACAGAACGCGGTTCCAACCGCGACCCATCGGATGTTGGCCCGATTCGCCACCGCATCGGCAGTTCCGTTCGAAGGCACCCCGCTGCCGGGGGCGGTCGTGACCGGAAACCCGGTGCGGTCGTCCATTCTCGGAATTGATCAGAGCCCAGCAGGCAAGAAGGCTGCCCGCGAGGCGCTTGGCCTGCCATCGGACCGCTTCGTGCTGGTCGCTTTCGGGGGGTCTCTCGGCTCCCGGCGGATCAACGACGCGGTGTGGGCGCTGGCCGCGGCCTGGCGCAATCGGTCTGATATCGCCATTCGTCACGTGGTCGGCGAGCGTGACTGGGATGAGGTCGCCGGCCAACAGCTCGAACAGCCGCCCGGTGGGTTGGTGTATCAGGCCGTGCAGTACGAGGACCGCATGGCTGAGCTCCTGAACGCGGCCGACATGGCTGTGTGTCGCTCCGGTGGGTCTGTCGCCGAGCTCGCTATCGCCCGCCTCCCCGCGGTGCTGGTGCCGCTACCCATCGCTCCCTTCGATCACCAAACCCATAACGCCAGCGCCTTGGTATCTATCGGGGGCGGGATCCTGGTTCCCGATCCGGAGCTTGACGGTGACCGCCTCGCCCTGGAGGTGGGCCGGCTGGTCGACGATCGTGGGACACTCGCAGCCATGGCCGATGCATTGGAGGCGGTTGCGGCACCGGATGCCGCTGCCCGGGTGGCGGCGCTGGTCGAGCAGGTGGCGCGTGGCTGAACCAATCGACTTGAGCGCCCCGCGCCGCATCCACTTCGTCGGCGCCGGAGGCGTTGGTCTGAGCGCAATGGCATCGGTGCTCGTGGCGATGGGCCATCGGG
>JBPCMH010000319.1:0-6093 GCA_051002495.1 Acidimicrobiales bacterium | reverse complement strand
GGGCAAACCCTGTTACAGCCACTAGGAACAAGGACTGGAGGTCGGCCCGGCACCTGCGCCCGACTTCGTCGAGGAACTGACGGCGCGCCTCGACCGCGACCCCGCACTCAAAAAGGGGTTCGAGTCGCTAACGCCCGGGCGTCAGCGGGAGTACAACCTATACTTCTCGGGCGCCAAGCAGGCCAAGACTCGGGAGGCGCGCGTCGAGAAGTACGCCACGAAGATCCGCGCCGGCAAGGGCTACCGCTACCGCTGAGTAGCGCGCGCCGCGACCGAGCCGGGAGCATGGCAGACGGCTCATCGATAGCCGACTCGCAGCCTACGGTTTGATGATGGTTGTCCCTGAGCTCGATGTCACCGAACTCGCCACCTCGCTGGGGTTCTACACCGAGGTGCTCGGCTTCCGGACGTTGTTCGAGCGGCGCGCAGAGCGTTTCGCCTACCTCGAACGCGACGGTGTCGAGCTCATGATCCAGGAAGCAGCCGGGCCCGGACGTCGTTTCCGCACCGCTCCCCTCGAACGTCCCTTCGGCCGCGGCGTGAACTTTCAGATCAGCGTCGACGACGTCGATGCGGTGCACGCCCGAGCCGTCAAAGCAGGCGCCGACATCGTCATACCAATGGAGGAGCGCTGGTACCGGGTTGACGTCGCCGAGAGCGGCGGCCGGTGGACGGTGGAAGGGCCGACGCAGGCCGGCAACCGGCAGTTCGTTCTCGCCGACCCCGACGGCTACCTGTGGCGTCCGTTCCGCGACCTCGGCGTGCGGCCCGTAACCGGCGCCGAGTCAGGCTCGACGCAGGATCCAACTACCGGACGCATGCACCTCGGCTGACCAGCCGTCGGCCACCCACACCGTGCAATCGGGCTCGGCCAGCACGGCCGGGCCTGTAGCCGGTGCCCGCCCACCTGGTGCAGGCAGCTCGGCGAGAGCCACCGACGGCGTCTCCCGAAGGCTCACGCGCACCGCGACCACTTCCACCGGAGCCTCAGTCCGTGAGTAACCGTTGCGGCTGGCGTGCTCGTCGTGGAAGGCATCAACGGACGGCACGGTGATCTCATGGCTCTGGCCTCGGTACCGACAGTCGAGCGACCGCGCGGCCTCAAGGTCGCTGGCCGGTCCAGATCCATCGCCCGCATTTAGCAGGCCGAGTGCGGCGTCGGTGAGTTCGTCCAAGGCGCGCCCGAGCCCCTCGTGATCGCCGGGGTCGGGCCACGACCGAACCAGGTCGACTTGGCGGGCGGCGGCCAGGATCCCGGCAGCGGACAAGACACCCGCTCGGGGCGGCACGATCACCGCGCCCATGCCCAACGACTCAGCGATGGCGCAGGCGTGCAGCGGCCCGGCGCCCCCGAACGCGACCAGCGCTAGCTGCCGCGGGTCAACGCCCCGCTCGACGGTCACCGCTCGAACAGCTTGTGTCATGGCCTCGTCGACCACGGCCACGACACCATCTGCGGTGACGCCCGCGCCGGATAGCGCGGACGCAGCGGCCGAGCGGTCCAACGCGCCGAGGCCGGGGAATGACGCCGCCGCGGGGATGCGACCCAGCACGACGTTGGCGTCGGTCACGGTCGGCTCCGTTCCCCCGCGCCCGTAGCAAGCCGGCCCAGGATGCGCGCCGGCCGACCCGGGCCCGACACGAAGCGCACCGCCCGCGTCGATGCGAGCGATCGATCCTCCACCGGCTCCGATGGTGTGCACATCGAGGGACGGGAGTCGGACAGGAAACCCGCCGACGTCGCGCTGAGCCGCCGGCTCGGGGCGACCGTCGCGAATCAGGCACACGTCGGTGCTGGTTCCGCCCATGTCGAAGGTGACGCAATCGGGGAAGCCAGCGGCCACGCTGGCCGCGGCTGCCGCGGCCACACCCCCGGCCGGCCCAGAGAGCAGGAGTGCAGCCGGACGGTCGGCTGCGTCGTCCAACGAAGTGAGCCCTCCGGCCGACGTCATCACCAACACCTCAGCCGCGAGCGGTTCCAACCGTTGGAGGTAGGTCCGACACGGCGGTCGCAGATACGCGTTGATAACGGTCGTGACGGTGCGCTCGTACTCCCTGAACTCAGGGGACAGTTCGTGCGAACAGGTGACGTCGAGACCGCGCTCGCGTAGGACTTCCGCTATCGCGCGCTCGTGGTCTGGCGACAGATCGGCGTGCAGCAGACAGACAGCCACGCTCTCGACCTCGTCTGGGATCGCGGGCGCTGGGCCGACCGCGAGAAGCTCATCACCGTTGGCCGACCGACGGCCGGTCACCCCGAAGCGGAGCGCGCGCGCAACCAACGGCTCTGGCCGGTCGGCGAAGATGTCGTACAGCGACGGGCGATCTTGGCGGGCGATCTCGATGACGTCGGTGAAGCCGTCGTTGGTCACGAGGGCAACGACTGCGCCCCGGCGCTCGAGAAGGGCGTTGGTCGCCACCGTGGTGCCGTGCGACAGCCGTTCCAGAGAACCCTCGGCGGCCACCTCGACGATCGCCGCGGCCACCGCGCTCGATGGATCGTCGCGGGTCGACAGCACCTTGGCAATGCGCCCGTCATCGGCGACAACGTCAGTGAACGTGCCGCCGGTGTCGACGCCGACTCTCACCGCGCCAACCTCATCCGAGACCCTCGGGCTCGACGATCCAGACGTCGTCTTCGCCAACGTGGTCGTTCAGTGACCGCACCATGGAGCCGACCCGCTCGTCACGGCGATCCCAGACGGCAATGGCCTCGACCACGTTGCGATAGATAAAGGCGTCGCGTCGGCGGAGGGCGTTGCCAGCCGCCAGCTTGGAGTCGGGCTCCTTGGACTGCATGGTGATCACCGCGGTGGCCTGATCGACGAGGCGGCGGAACTGGTCGCGGCTCGGCGCCGGCCAGACGGAGTCGGCGTTCGGATACGGCAGGATGGCGACATACGGCACGCCCGCGTCGGCTGCAGCCAGCGCGCCGAGCTGCTCGGCACCGAGCCCGAGACCGGTGATCACGACCAGATCCGTGTGCATGGTGGCCTTGGCGTCGATCACCTCGGCCAGACGGCGACGAACTCCGGCCGCGACCGGGTTCTCGTCGTAGCCTCCGAGCTCCGGGGGCCGGAGCCCAAACACACCGAGCCGGCGCCCGTCAGGGAGCCTGCTGTCGAGGGCTGCTCCCCCACCTGCAGGGGAAGCGATCGCACCGTGGGTCGATCGCCCGGATGCGTCGGGCGGGCCGACCGCAGTCGGAGGCCGCTCGCCCGCCCCCGGCTGCTGGGCGCGGGCCGCTTCGACGGCCAGTGCGTCGACCAGATCGTTCATCGGGTCTTCGGAATGGCCCTTGACCCACGAGAACCGCAGTCGGGACGGGGACACTTGGTAGGCGGCGATGAGCGGTTCCCACAGGTCCTGGTTGGCCACCGGCTTGCGCTGGCTGTTCTTCCACCCCCGCTTCAACCAGTTTTCCCACCACCGATCGCGAAAGCAGTTCACGACATAGGTCGAGTCACTCACGATGTGGAGCGGCCCTTCCAAGGTCGTCACCGCGTCGAGAACGGCGTGCACTTCCATCCGCTGGTTGGTGCTGTGGGCCTCAACCCCACTGGCCCATCGACCGCCCACGACCGCCCACGCCCACCCACCAGGACCAGGGTTTCCCAGGCAGGCGCCGTCGGTGTACACAGTGGTCGACATCCGCCGGCACGCTACGCGACCGCGGACCGGGCAATTTGACGCGAGCATGGGGGAATGATCTTCGACGGCTTCTCGCACCAGGTCCCCGACATCGACCCGGAGCAGACACAGGAGTGGCTCGACTCCTTCGACGCGATAGTCGACTCCCAGGGCAAAAGCAGGGCCCGATTCCTGCTGATGAACCTGCTCGAGCAAGCCAGGGCGAGACAGGTGGGGTTCCCCGCGACGGTGTCGACGCCGTACTTCAACACCATCCCACCTGAGAACGAGCCCTGGTTCCCCGGCGATGAGCACATGGAGCGACGGATCCGCGCCTTCATCCGCTGGAACGCCGCGGTCATGGTCACCAGGGCCAACTATCTGTCCGACGGGATCGGCGGCCACTTGTCGACCTATGCCTCGTCGGCCTCGCTGTATGAGGTCGGGTTCAACCACTTCTTCCAGGGCAAGGCCAACGGCTCGGCCGGCGATCAGGTCTACTTCCAGGGCCACGCCGCGCCCGGCATCTACGCCAGGGCGTTCCTCGAAGGCCGGCTCGACGAGAACAACCTCGACCGGTTCCGCCAGGAGCTCAAGGGGGGTGGCCTGTCCTCGTACCCCCACCCCCGGTTGATGCCGGAGTTCTGGGAGTTCCCGACCGTGTCGATGGGCCTCGGCCCGCTCACCGCGATCTACCAGGCACGCTTCAACCGCTACCTGCTCAATCGGGAGTTGGTCGACACCTCCGCCTCCAAGGTGTGGTGCTTCCTCGGCGATGGCGAGACCGACGAACCAGAATCGCTGGGTTCGTTGTCGCTGGCCGCCCGCGAGCAGCTCGACAACCTGATCTTCGTCGTCAACTGCAACCTGCAACGGCTCGACGGTCCCGTGCGTGGCAACGGCAAGATCATCCAGGAGCTCGAGGCGGTCTTCCGGGGTGCGGGCTGGAACGTGATCAAGGTGATCTGGGGGTCGCGTTGGGACGAGTTGCTCCTGCGGGACACCGACGGCGTGTTGCTCAACAAGATGAACACCACCGTCGACGGCGAGTTCCAGAAGTATGCGGTCGAAACGGGAGCCTACATCCGCGACCACTTCTTCGGCCCTGACCCTCGGCTGCGCAAGTTGGTCGAGCACCTGTCCGACGACGAACTGCGCACGTTGCCCCGCGGCGGCCACGACTACCGCAAGCTCTACGCGGCGTACAAGGCCGCGGTCGAGCACGAGGGCCAACCGACGGTGATCCTGGCCAAGACGGTGAAGGGATGGACCCTCGGCCCGGAGATCGAGGCCCGAAACGCCACTCACCAGATCAAGAAGATGACCAAGTCCCAGTTGCTGTCGCTGCACGACCGGCTGTACCTCCAGGATGAGATCCCCGAAGAAGCACTCGACGCCGACCTCCCGCCGTACTACCGCCCGCCGGATGGGCACCCGGCCCAGGAGTACCTGATGGAGCGGCGCCAGCGCCTCAACGGCTCGCTCCCCCACCGAATCGTGCGTTCCAAGCCGCTGCCCATGCCCGCCGACTCGGTCTTCGACGAGTTCGCATCGGGCTCTGGCACCCAGCAAGTGTCGACCACCGTCGCCTTCACCCGACTGCTCCGCAACCTCCTGCGCGACGACAACGTCGGCAAGCACATCGTTCCGATCATCCCGGACGAGGCACGCACCTTCGGCATGGACTCGCTGTTCGCCGAGGTGAAGATCTACGCGCCGTTCGGCCAGCTCTACGAGCCAGTCGATGCCGCCATGCAGCTCTCCTATCGCGAGGCCACGACCGGCCAGATACTCGAGGAGGGCATCACCGAGGCGGGGTCAATGGCGAGCATGACCGCGGCCGGCACGGCGTATGCGACGTGGGGAACATCGATGATCCCCTTCTACACCTTCTATTCGATGTTTGGCTTCCAGCGCACCGGTGACCTGATCTGGCAGTTCGGCGACATGCGCGGCCGTGGGTTCATGCTCGGTGCGACCGCGGGGCGAACCACGCTCAAGGGCGAGGGTCTCCAGCACGAGGACGGCCACAGCCTGATCCTGGCTTCAACTGTTCCGAACGTGCAGGCCTACGACCCGGCGTTCGCCTATGAGACGGCGACCATCGTGCAGGACGGCATCCGCCGCATGTACGGGGACAGCCCTGAGGACATCTTCTACTACCTCACTCTGTACAACGAGAACTACGAGATGCCAGCCATGCCCGAGGGAGCGACCGAAGGCATCCTGCGCGGCATGTACCGCTTCGCCCCGGCCCCTGAGGGCCCCAGCCGACGGGCGACCATCCTGTTCTCCGGCTCAGCCCAGGGCGCGGCGAGGGAGGCGCAGAAGTTGCTCGCAGCGCACCACGACGTGGCAGCCGAACTGTGGTCGGTGACGTAGTTCAAGTTGCTGCGCGGGGAGGCGTTCGAGGTGGAGCGCTGGAGTCGGCTGTATCCCACCGAGCCGGCCCGCGCGCAGTAT
>JBPCMH010000318.1:0-6225 GCA_051002495.1 Acidimicrobiales bacterium | reverse complement strand
CTCGTACCGCACGAGGCAGCCGGTGCTTGAGGCCATCCTCGAGCGGCTGCCCGTCACCCTTGAGATCGGCATCGTGGCCATGGGCTTTGCCCTGCTGTTGTCGATCCCGCTCGGCGTTATCACCGGCTACCGGGCCAACTCCCGTCTCGACAAGAGCATCACCGCGGCCAGTTTTGGCCTGCTCGCCATCCCCAACTTCATGATGGCTCTGCTCCTGCTCTACATCCTCGCGGTCTGGCTCGGGCTCTTACCCGCGGTGGGCTGGGTCCGGCTCACCGAGGACCTCGGAGGCAACATCAAGTCGGTCATCATGCCCGCGCTGTCGTTGTCGATCGGCGGATTGGCGGTCTACACGAGGCTGCTCCGCAACGACATCATCGCCACCCTCCAGGAGGACTACGTGGCGATGGCCAAGGCCAAGGGGCTCCCGACCTGGCGCATCCTGTTTCGCCACGCACTCCGACCCTCATCGTTCTCGCTGCTCACCCTGGTCGGGGTACAACTCGGTTCGATCATCGGCGGCTCGGTGATCGTTGAGCAGTTCTTCGCCCTGCCAGGCGTGGGGCGTCTGCTGTTCGACTCGATCTTCCAGCGAGACCTGATCATGGTGCAGGGGGTCGTGCTGTTCCTCGCCGTCTCCACCGTGTTCGTCAACTTTCTGGTTGATCTGACTTACTCCCTACTCGACCCGAGGATCCGACGTGGCAACGCCAGATCAAAGGCCTGATCCGCCGTCGGCCGACGGCGAGTCGTCGGTCGCGACCAGCGCCGACACCGACGCGGTCGGTCTCGCCGTCGACACCGCCAGCGCGGCCGCGGTCGTCATATCGGTTCCCGCCGCGCCGAATAAAAAGCGACGCATCGGGTTCTGGCTAGCTGTGGGGTGGCTGGTCGCCGTGGTGGTCGGCGCGATCCTCGCCGACGTGCTTCCTCTCAGGGATCCCAACGCCCAGACCATCGTCAACCGGCTGAGCAAGCCCGGTCAGAACGGGTATTTACTCGGCGCCGATCCCAACGGTCGTGACATCCTCGCCCGCTTGATCTTCGGGGCTCGAGTCTCCCTGATCGTGTCGGTCACTGCGGTGACGGTCGGAAGCGTGGTTGGAGGAGCGCTCGGTCTGACCGCAGGCTTCTTCCGGGGTTGGTATGAGCGCTTGGTGATGTCGGCTGTAGATGTGGTGCTCGCCTTCCCTGCGCTGGTTCTGCTGCTCGCCCTCGTGGCCTTTATGGGCCAAAGCCTGAGAATTATCTCCGGCGTCATCGGCTTCCTCGCTATCCCGACGTATGCCCGTGTGGCACGGGCCACCACCCTCACCATCTCCCAACGGGAGTACGTCCTCGCCGCGCGGGCAATGGGTGCGAAATCGACGCGTATCCTGATCAAAGAGTTGTTGCCCAACGTGATGCTTCCGGTGCTGGCGTTTGGGCTCGTTGCACTTGGTCTCGTGATCGTGGCTGAGGGCAGCTTGGCCTTCCTTGGTCTGTCTGTGCAGTTCCCCACCCCGACGTGGGGGGCGATGATCGCCGAGGGCAAGATCCACCTGCGTCGCGCGCCGCACATCTCGCTGATCCCGTCGATGGCGATGCTGCTCACCGTGCTCTCGATCAACTACGTGGGCGATTCGCTGCGCAGCCGCTTCGATGTCAGGGAGTCGTCGCTGTGACTTCGGAGGACACCAACGGAGACTTGCTGTTGGAGGTCAAGGATCTCCGCACCTGGTTCCGCACACCCCGCGGCATCGTCAGAGCCGTCGACGGCGTCGACCTCAGCCTGGAGCGGGGCAAGACCCTCGGCATTGTCGGCGAGTCCGGGTCGGGCAAGACCGTGCTGTCGAGGTCGATCATGCGGCTGCTGCCGAAGTCGACCACGCTGCACCCGACCGGCAGCGTCAGTTTCGATGGCCGCGACATCCTGGCGCTGAAGCCCAAGCAGATGCAGGACATCTGGGGGATGGAGATGGCCATGGTGTTCCAGGACCCCATGACGTCTCTGAACCCGGTGGTCAAGATCGGGCGTCAGATCACCGAGTCGCTCCGGCACCACCTCGACGTCAGCCGCAGCGACGCCAAGGAGACCGCCGTCGCCCTCTTGACCTCGGTAGGCATCCCCGAGCCAATCCGTCGGCTCAACCAGTACCCGCACGAGCTGTCCGGCGGGATGCGCCAGCGGGTGACCATCGCCATCGCTCTGGCTTGCGGTCCTAAGTTGCTCATGGCCGACGAGCCGACCACCGCGCTCGACGTCACCGTGCAGGCCCAGATCCTCGACCTGCTGCAGAAGCAGCAGCGCGAACGGTTCATGGGCATGATCCTGGTCACCCACGACCTCGGCGTCGTCGCCGGACGGGCCGACGAGATCGCCGTCATGTACGCCGGCCAGATCGTCGAGCGGGCTCCGGCCTATGAGCTTTTCACCGAGATGAAGATGCCCTACACCGAGGCGCTGCTGCGGTCGATCCCGAGGGTCAGCAACCGAAGCCACACCAGGCTCGATGCCATCGGTGGGCGTCCGCCCGATCTGGTCAACCTGCCAAAGGGTTGCCGCTTCGCGGCGCGGTGCGCGTACGTCCAGGACAAGTGCCGGGAGGAACTGCCTCCCCTCCGGCCCGCGACCAGCCCAGGGCATGAGTACCGGTGCTGGTTCCCGGTCGGCACCCCGGAAGGCGATGCCGCGCTCAAACGCAACCTCGAATCAGGTGACGTGCCGGAGGCGGCGACGGAGTTGGCCAGGCACAAGGCCGAGGATCTGGCCAAAGATGGAAAGGGCATCAACTAGATGGCGGGTACCGGAGAGGCACACCTGCGCGACAACGCGCTCCTGAAGGTCCGCAAACTGGTCGTCGAGTTTCCGACTGAAGGCGGCAAGGTCCACGCGGTGTCGGGGATTTCGCTCGACGTGGTCGAGGGGGAGACCCTCGGCCTTGTGGGCGAGTCCGGGTGCGGGAAGTCGACCACCGGGCGGGCGATCATGCAGTTGCCTCGGCCGACCAGTGGCTCTGTCTCCTTTCGCGGCACCGAGCTCACGAGCCTGAACAACGAGAGCCTTCGCCAGATGCGCCCCAAGGTGCAGATGATCTTCCAGGATCCGATCTCGTCACTCAACCCTCGCCGGAAGATCAAGGACATCGTGTCCGAGCCGCTGAACATCTGGGGCGGCGAGAACCGCGAGGCCAAGGTGGCCGAGGTGCTCGAAGCCGTCGGGCTCGACCCGGTAGCGGTCGCCGATCGTCGACCGCACCAGTTCTCCGGCGGGCAATGCCAGCGCATCTCGATTGCCCGCAGCCTGGTGCTCGATCCCGACCTGATCATCTGCGACGAGCCGGTCTCGGCACTCGATGTGTCTGTACAGGCCCAGATCCTCAACCTGCTCGAGGACATGAAGGCCCGCTACGGGCTGACCCTGGTGTTCATCGCCCACGACCTCGCCGTCGTCAAGAACATCAGCGACCGGGTGGCAGTGATGTACCTCGGCAAGTTGTGTGAGGTGGCGGGCTCCGACGACCTCTACGACAGCCCACATCATCCGTACACCGCCGCCCTCCTCGCCTCGATCCCTGAGCCCAACCCCGAGGTGCGGCCGAGCGCGGTCGGGCTCAAGGGCGAGTTGCCTTCACCGGTGTCGCCTCCGTCAGGCTGTCGGTTCCGCACACGGTGCCCGCGTGCCCAGGAGCGGTGCGCGGCCGAGGAGCCGCTGATACGCGAGGTCGACGATGGGCACTTCGTCGCTTGTCACTTTCCGCTCAGCGCTCCCGAGGCCCCGCCCGAGGCCGGCATCCCGGTGCCGGTCGCACTCGGCCGCAAGCGCTGACCGGCACCGGCGACGGCGTCTGACGCCGACTGGCCGGGGCCGTGCCCCAGCGGCGACGATGGACGGGTGAGCACCAGGGCACTGATCATCACCGCCATGCTGTGCGGCATCGCGCTGCTCGTCGCGTTTACCATTCAGGTCCTCATCGCCACCTAGTCCGAGCCAGCGCTGGTCGCTTCGGGAGTACGCCATCGGAGTGGGTAGGCTCCGGCGCATGGCAGAGAAATTCGACGTCGTTGTCATCGGCGGCGGTCCAGGAGGTTACGCAGCAGCTCTGTATGGGTCGGCGGCTGGCCTGAACATCGCGGTTGTCGAGAAGGACAAGATCGGCGGCACCTGCCTTCATCGGGGGTGCATCCCGGCCAAGGAGTTTCTCGAGACCGCGGCGGTCTACCGCACCGTGTCGGAGGCCAAGGAGTTCGGCATCACCGCGGAGGCTCCCGTCATCGACTTCGCCCATTCCCAGGCCCGCAAACAGAAGGTCGTCGATCAGCTCTTCACCGGTCTGTCGGGATTGATGAAGCGGCGCAAGATCACGGTGATTCACGGGACGGCCCAGCTCGCGCGCAACGGCACCGTGAAGGTCGATGACGGCACCGAGCTCCAAGGCGACAACATCATCCTGGCCACGGGCTCGACGCCCCGCACCATTCCGGGGTTCGAAGTCGACGGCAAGATCGTCCTCACCTCCGACGAGTTCTTGATGCTCGACACGCTTCCCGCCACGGCGGCCGTTATCGGCGGCGGCGCCATCGGGTGCGAGTTCGTCTCAACCATGGCCGACCTCGGGGTCAAGGTGACCCTCCTGGAGGCCCAGCCCAAGATCCTCCCCGGCCTCGACCGCGATGTGGCCGAAGTCGTCATTCGATCGTTCAAGAAGCGTGGCATCGACGTCCGAACTGGTGTCGACGTGCACGGTCACGAGCCGGGCGACCAGGGAACCAAAGTCAACTTCGGCGAAGGCGAGTCCGTTCAGGTCGATGTGGTCGTGGTGTCAGTCGGACGCAAGCCGAACACCGACTCGCTGCTCATCGACGGCACCGGAGTCGCCGTGGACGAGCGCGGGTTCCTCCCGGTCGACGAGTATCTCCGTACTAGTGCCGAAAGCGTCTACGCCGTCGGCGACGTCGTGTCCACGGTCGGTTCGGTGCACCCGCAACTAGCCCACGTCGGGTTCGCCGAAGGCATGCAGGTGATCAAAACGATCCTCGGCGAGCCGGTGGTGCCGGTCGACTACGCCAAGGTCCCGTGGTGCATTTATTGCCACCCGGAGGTCGCGTTCGCCGGGTTGTCGGAGGAGGCGGCCAAGGAGGCCGGGATCGACGTTATCGTCAAGAAGGACCCGTTCGTCGGCAACGGACGGGCGCTGATCATCGGCCAGCCCGAGGGCTTGTTGAAGGTGATCGCGGAGAAGCGAGCCGACGGCACAGCGGGGGTGATTCTCGGCGTACATATGGTGGGTCCGTGGGTCACCGAGCAACTCGGTCAGGGGTATCTCGCCGTCAACTGGGAAGCAACAGTTGAAGAGGTCGCCCAGTACATCCAGCCGCACCCCAGCCTGTCGGAGGTCTTCGGCGAGACCGTGCTGGCGCTGACCGGGCGAGGTCTGCACACCTAGCAAGTTCGGACCCAGCGCCGGCCGGCGCGCCAGTCGTCAAAGGGGACGATCCACATGCACAACGACACGAACGGGCCGCACGCCCGAGTAGCGAGGTAGAGAGCACACATGGCCGATGTCACGATGCCCCAACTTGGTGAGACCGTCACCGAAGGCACGATCACCCGCTGGTTTAAGCAGGTGGGCGACAAGGTGGAGGAGGACGAGAACCTCTATGAGGTGTCGACCGACAAGGTCGACTCCGAAGTGCCATCCCCCGTGTCCGGCTACCTGGCCGAGATCGTCGTCCAAGAAGGCGAGACCGTTGAGGTGGGCGCCCGCCTCGCCGTGATTTCCGACGGCCCTCCGGCCGCTGGCGCGACCGCCGCGCCAACCCCGGATGCTGAGCCGGCCCCCCCGGCCGAAGCGAGCGTTGCGCCTGACGCACCGGCACCCGAGGAACCGGCGCCTGAGACACCGGCGCCTGAGACACCGGCGCCTGAGACACCGGCGCCTGAGACACCGGCGCCTGAGACACCGGCGCCTGAGACACCGGCGCCTGAGACACCGGCGCCCGCCGCGGCATCGAGCGACGACACCAGCGGGTCGGGTGGCGGCAAGCTCCTCTCGCCGGTGGTGCGGCGTCTCATCGCCGAGAACAACCTCGACCCCAGCCAGATCAGCGGCACCGGTGCTGTCGGCCGCACCACCCGATCCGATGTTCTGGCTGCAATCGACCAGCAGAAGGGTGGCGTTGGGGCGCCGGCCGCGGCCTCGCCGCAGCCGGCGAGCGCCCCGACCAGCGCGCCAGCCAGTGCCC
>JBPCMH010000317.1:0-13738 GCA_051002495.1 Acidimicrobiales bacterium | reverse complement strand
GTGAAGAACTGGTCCGTTCGACCCGATGGCGATGCGCGAAACGCTGGCCACGCCGACGCGCATGCGCCACGCCGCGCCTTCGTCGGTGCGTAGAACCCACGCGATGGCCGCCTTGATCGGGGATACGTGGGTCACCACGACCACATCTCCCGGCTCGTCCGCACCGAGGATCTGCTCGGACAACTCATCGAGTGCGGCGCGCACGCGGTCGCCGAGCTCCATCAGCGACTCCCCGTTCGGCGGCCGGAAATCGGGGTCACGCCGCCAGGTCGACCACACCTCGGCCGGCACCTCGGCCAAGGGCAGACGGTCGTAGTCGCCGTAATCAAGCTCGACCCATCGATCATCGACCTCCACCGCGAGCCCAAACGCGGCGGCGGTGTCGCGGCATCGCTGCAAGGGGCTCGAGATGACCCGGGCCGGTCGACCAACACGGCCGGGGAGCGCCACTGCCTGAGCGCGCCCCACCTCGTCGAGGGCCACATCGGCGCGCCCGAGCAGGAGGCCGGCGGCATTGGCCTCGGTACGTCCGTGTCGGGCGAGGATGAGCACGAGCCCAGCCTAGGAACGCCGGCCGGGAACACCGTGGACGGGTCCTGGGCCAAGGTCGCGACCAAGCCGACCAGTTCGGACGAACAACGCCCGCCGCTCCGGTTCCCGGAGGCGAAAGCGCTGCCAGACCCAGACCAGGGCCACCAACCCAAGGAACTCCTGGGCAACAACGACAGGGCCGAGCCGGTCAAGACTGGGCAACCGATCATTCTCGAAGGCGACGCCGAACGCGGGCCACCAGAACGTCGCCGTTCGCGTCCACATGGCGTCAAACACCAGATGCAGGAACGTCCCGATGGGCAGCGCCAACAACCGTCGCCGCAGGGCGCGCCGGCCGCGGGTGGCCACCATCACGGCCGCCAGCAAGGTCGCACTGGCGGCCAGGGTATGGGCGACCCGGGCACCCCCGAACCCGACGTCGATCAGATCTGGGAGTAGAGCTCCCGCCATGATCAGCCTGTAGTCGATGGCGGTGTCCCTGAACACTGCCCACACCGCGACGAACGCCGCGCCGGCAAACCACAGGATCACGTCAGGAGACCAGGATGCGGCCGCACTGTTCGCAGTTGGCCAGCTGGCCCGCGGGCAGGTTCTTCAGCCGATCAACTTCGGTGGCTGGCAGGGCGAGACGGCATCCCATGCACGTGCCGTGTTCGAGCTTGGCGGCACCGATGCCGCCGAGCCGGCTCCGCAACGTTTCGTACTTGGTGAGCAACTCAGCTGGCACGCTCTCGGCCAGGGTCGCGCGCTGCTCCTGCTCAGCCGTGACTTCGGCGTCGATCTCCGCGCTGATCGCTGCGATCGACTTCTCGAGCTCGACCTGACGAACGGCGAGCGCTTGGAGCTTCGCCTCGAGCTCCACGGTCTCGGCCTCGACCGGCTCCCGCTCCTCCATGGTCTCGAGCACCCGATCCTCGAGGCCTGACACCCTGCGCTTGAGCGAGTTGATCTCATCGGTCATGGCCTGTAGGTCGCGGCTGGCGGTCACCTCGCCCGAGTACATCCGCTTGTCGATCTGGATGACCCGCGCCTCGCTGGCCGCAACATCGGCTTCGAGATCGGACTGCCGCTTCACGACCTCGGCCAGGCGAACCCGGGCCTCGGCCAGCGCCTTCTCCAGGCCGGTGGTCTCGTCAAGGACCTGCGTCAGTTCGGCTCGCTCTGGGAGCGTGTCACGACGATGCACCAGCTGATCGATGTGGGTGTCGTGATCCTGCACTTCCAGCAGGCTGGCGGCAACATCGGTCATGTCAGGAACTCGGCTTGGTAGTCGACGTTGTCGGCGGCGGCGCCGTGGTCGTTGGCGTTGTCGTTGTCGTTGTCGTTGGCGTTGTCGTTGGCGTTGGCGTAGGCGGCTGGGTCGTCGTCGGGCCCGCCGTCGTGGGCGGTGCAGTGGTCGTGGTCGGCTCCGGCTCGCGTGCAGGTGGATTGGTCGTGATCCGACGGTAGTACGACACGACCCCCTTCACCTTCGGTTTGATTGTCTGGATCCGCGGCATCTTGCGCGAGTCGGGTGAGGTGAACCGCGCCACGGGGTATGGGTCGATGGCCTCGGCCATGAACGCGCGCCAGATCGACGCGGGATAAGACCCGCCGGTTACTCGCACGCCGCCCACGTTACGCATCGGCACCTGACCGCTCGCCGCACCCATCCAGACGGCGGTGGCCAACTGAGGAGTGAACCCCACGAACCACGCATCGTTCCACTCTTCCGAGGTGCCGGTCTTGCCCGCCACGTCCCGCCCGGGGAGGCGAGCCTTCGTGCCAGTTCCCTGCTCGACGACCCGCTCCAGCGACTGGGTGACCATCCGGGCGCTCTGTTCGCTCAGGACGCGTTCGCCGGACCGCTTGTTCGACAGCACTTCCTTTTTGTTTCGATCCAGAACCCGCTCAACAAAGTACGGCTCGTTCTTCACACCATCGTTGGCGAACACTGCATACGCGCCAGCCATCTCGAGTGGCGTGGTCTCCTCGGATCCGAGCGGCATCGCCAGCACAGGATCAACCGCGCCCTTCAACCCGAGCCGCTTGGCCATGGTGGAAACCTTCTGCAATGACACCGTCGGGTCCGAATCGAACGACAGGCCGAGGCGCACGAAGGCACAGTTGTAGGACTTGGCCGTCGCCCGCCACAGCGGCCCCCACGCTCCGGCCGAACCCTCGTAGTTCTCTGGCTTGTAGTCCTTGCCGTCGCCGGTGATCTTCTTCGAAAAGACACAGGGCGATGTGCCGTCAATGATGTCGTTCATCCCGAAGCCCTCGTCGAAGGCGGTCGCCAGGACAAACGGCTTGAACGACGACCCCGGCTGGCGACCGGTACCACCGCGGCCGGTCGCCAGGTTGTACTTGGCCCTTTCGAAGCCAGGGCCGCCCACCATGGCCCTCACGGCGCCCGTGGCCGGTTCCAGGCTCACCAGCGCGCTGGTAAACCGACCCTTCGTGTCTGGGGTCTTGTCTCTGGCCGCCTTCTCGGCCGCAGCTTGCAGCCGGGGGTCGAAGGTGGTGTAGATGCGAAGGCCGCCCCGGAAGACCGCGTTGTAGCGCTCCTGCGCGGTCTCGCCGAGCCGCTCGTCGTTGAGCAGCCGCTGCTTGGCCTCCTCGACGAAGTAGTCATCGCGGGTCGGGAGGGGCTGATTGAACTCGGACGGCACGCTCGTGCCCTTCCACCTCACCGCCTCTTCTTTCGTGATCTGGCCCAGAGTGACCATCCGGTCAAGCACGAAGTCTCGGCGATCGGCGGCGAGTTTGGGGCTCACGAGCGGGTCGTAGCCCACAGGGTTGCGGATCACGCCGGCCAGGAAGGCGCTCTGGCCAATATCGAGATCGGCTGCCCCAATGCCGTAGTAGGTCTCGGCCGCGGCCTGGAGGCCATAGGCGCCGTTGCCGAAGTACACCGTATTGAGGTACTGCTCGAGGATCTCGTTCTTGGACAGGTTCCGCTCCAACCGCAGCGCGAGCACCGCTTCCTTCACTTTGCGGTTGATGTCTCGGTCAGGCGTCAGTAGGGAGTTCTTGACGAGTTGCTGGGTGACCGTCGAGCCGCCCTGCACGACCTCGCCCGATCGGGCGTTGGTAAGCGCGGCTCGCAGGATCGACCGCAGGTTGATGCCATCGTGGTCATAGAACGAGTCGTCCTCGGTCGCCAGCACCGCAGCGATGGTGTGCTCGGGAACCTGCTCCAACTGAACCGGCGACCGGTTCTCCTCCGCGTGCAGCACGGCCAGGACGTCGCCGTTGCGGTCATAGACCACTGACCGCTGGGACAGTTCGTTCAATCGCAGCTCGGCCGATCCTTCGGCGGTGCGGTTGGCGGTCACGATCGACGCGGCCTGGGTGGTCAGCAGTGGCAGGCCGACGGCGAGGCATGCCGCGGCCACGACCACAATTTTGAGGAAGCGTCTGAGGAGCGGCACCGGGCCGACAGACTACCGCCACCGCACTTGGCATCCGGCATCACCAGGGCAATCGCTCGGCCGGCAGCGAGCCTCGGAACTCGGTGTTCAGCGCCGGTCGTCGGTGGGGTCTGCGCTGAGCGCGGTGATGACCACTTGTCGCGCTTCGATCAAAGCCGCGCTTACCTGTCGGGCGCGGTCGGCATCGATGTTGTGCTGACGTGCGGCCGCCACTACATCGCTGACGAACGCCTCCAGATCCCTCCTGAGCGACCGGAAGAGGACGCGGAAATCGTCGCCATCGGTGACGACTTCCGGGTAGAGCCGACTCTCGTCACCGGTTCGGCCCCGGACCAGATCGCGGGCCATCCGGGCGGCCTCCTGAGCGTCCCGAGATGCCTCCCTAGCGATGTCGCGCGCATCCCTGGCCGCGTCACGAGCCGACCGCTCCGACTCCCGACCGACTCGACGCTCCTCCCGGCGGACGTCCTTGACCGCCTCCTTGATTTCCTGGCGAAGGTCGCGAACCGACGAACGAACCTCGTCACGGATCTCCCTGGCAACCTCGCCCGCGCTCTTGACCGCGTTCGCCACCACGTCGTCGATTTCCTTACGCCGCTCCGCAACCTCCCCGCGGCCAGCGTCGGTGAGCCGGTAGACCTTCTTACCGTCAATCACCTCGTGGGCGACAAGACCAACGTCCTCTAAGGCGGTGAGCCGGGGATAGACCGTTCCTGCCGATGGCGTGTAGAGGCCCATGAAGCGATCCTCCATCATGCGGATCAGTTCGTAGCCGTGCCTCGGGCCGTCCTCAAGCAGCGAGAGCAAGTACAGGCGGAGCGCCCCGTGGGCGAAAACCCGACTCACAGGTCGGCCATGCGCTTACGGACAACGGCGACGTCGCCGGACACGGTACGCACCCGCAGCCGCGCGCCGCCGCCGCCGATCGACCCGGCCAGCTTCCGCTTGGTTGACACTGAATCGGCGAGCGGGAACGCGCAGTCGAGACGCCCGCTGACGGTCGCGGCGTCGAACATCGCGACCGCGTCATCGGGAAGCCGGAGGGCCACAGAGCCTGAGACCGTGGTGAGCGTTGTGTCGCCGAGTACCTCGGCGTCGAGGAGGATCTCACCGGATGCAGCCTTTACCGCGGTGGTCTCCAGCCGACCTCCGAGGATCGTGACCGGCCCCGACACCGCATTGACGGCCAGGTCGCCTCTGATTGCCTGAGCTTCGACCGGACCGGAAACTGTCGATGCGGTCAGCCCACCGACCTCCGAGACCGTCACTGAACCCGACACCGTCGCCACCGCTGGGGGCTCGGTGAACCCAGCGATCAGCACGTCGGCGCTTACCGATCGCACCTTGACTGTGACGTCGGGCGGCGCCACCACTGAGATGTGAGCCGTCGCGGTCATGCTGCCGCGCATCTGGTCGAGCAGATGCTTCGCAACGGAATGGCTGACCCGGAGCGACCCGTGGTCGAGCGAAACCTTGACAGGATCGCCTTCGATCACGATGCCGGTGACTCGCACGGGCCCGCCACCCGCCGTCACGCTGACCTCGCCACCGACCACCACGACCTCAACGCTTGCCACCACACCGAACTCAAGATCGAGCTCGTCCCCATTGAACCCAGCCATGTCACTCCGTTCCCGCCCGTGTGGGCCTCCGCACTTACGATATATCGCGTATCTGGGCTGTCAAGGGACGATCTCGTTTCGTCCAGCGCTACGGTCGAGGCGTGCCACCGCTGCCGCCGCTCGAGTCCACTGACCCGGGCGAAGTGCTCCGCCGAATCGCCTTCTACCTCGAACGCTCTCGGTCAGACACCTACCGCGTTCGGGCCTACCGGAACGCGGCCGCCGCTGTCGAAGAGGCCGGCCCCGCAAGGGTCGCCCGGCTGGGCAAGACCGGGCGGCTGGCCGACCTGCCAAACGTCGGTACCAAGACCGCTGCGGTCATCGCCGAGGCCATCCGAGGCGGCGTGCCCGCGTACTTGACCGAGCTTGAGGCTGCGGCCAACGGACCCGTCGCGGGAGGCGCAGCTCTGCGAGCGGCGCTCCGGGGCGACTGTCACACCCATTCGAACTGGTCCGACGGCGGGAGCCCGATCGAGGAGATGGCCACGACTGCACGCGGCCTGGGGCACGAATACATGGTGCTCACCGATCACTCACGTCGGCTCACGATCGCCCATGGCCTTGATCGCGACCGCATCTTGCAACAGCTCGACGTCATCGCAGAGATCAACAACGGGCTGTCGCCGTTCCGGATATTGACCGGGATGGAGGTCGACATCCACGAAGACGGCAGCCTCGACATGGACGACGACGTTCTCGACCGTCTTGATGTTGTCGTGGCGAGCGTCCACAGCAAACTCCGCATGGCATCCGACGCCATGACAAAGCGAATGGTGACCGCCATCGCTAACCCCCACACCGACATCCTCGGCCATTGCACCGGCCGCAAATTGGTGGGCGGCGCTAGACCCGAAAGCGCCTTCGATCCCGACTACGTGTTCGCGGCCTGCGCCAGGTTCAACACGGCCGTAGAGATCAACTCCAGGCCGGAACGACTTGACCCACCGAAGCGACTCCTCGCCATGGCGATCGAACACGGCTGCCGGTTCACGATTGACACCGACGCCCACGCCCCGGGGCAACTCGACTGGCAACCTTACGGGTGCGAACGGGCCGAGCTGGTTGGCGTGACAGCCGAAATGGTGTGGAACACCGGGAGCGCCGAGGACCTGCTGGCCGCGGTCGGAAGACACCCGCACGGTGAGCAGGTGTAAGCCGAGCCGAGTCGGGGAACAGAAACGGCGCGTCGGAACCGCCGGCGCTGAGTTCAGCGACCGGGGCCGAGTTCTCGGCCCCGGTCTCGGTCATTCTCCGGGGCGCCCTTTCGGCCGCGAATACCGAGATCAGCCGCAATCCGGCGACCCACCTCGGTGGCCTTGCGCCCAATCGTCTGCGAGGACTCTTCGGCCAGGGCCTCCACCGCTTCGCGAAGGCGCCCGATGGCCAGCGACAGCGCAGCGACCCTTTGAGTGATCTGCTCCGACTCCGAGCGCACCTGTCCGCGCAGCGACTCCTCCGTCCGCGACTGAGCCGACAACACCTGTGATGCGACATTCTCGACCGCGACCTTGGTCTCTTGATGCCGCGACTCAACGTGGCGCTCAATACGCGACGTCACGGCTGGGCCGAGCTCGCGGATTTGATCGGTTGCGGCGCGAACCGCATCGCCAATCTGTCCGACCCGGCTCTCGAGTGCGCCAAGCCGGCTGAGTTGATCGCGCACCCGTTCACCAGTAGCGCTCACACCATCTCGTGCGGCCTCCGCGGCACCTTGCGCCACTTTGGACGCGACCAAGCCCTCCTCGATTCGAGTGCCGATCTCTGCGACCTCGACCCCGAGGGCTTCCACCCGCCGGACCACGGCATCGAGGCCCGCCCCCATGCGGGTCTCGACGAGCTGGACGAGGCGGCCGGACTGTTCCTGCCGCAGCAGTCGTTCGATGTCAGCCGCCACCCGGTCAAGCTTCGCCTTGCTCTCGCCGTCGAGGGGGGAGGCTGAGGTCGCAACGGCAGGGGCAGGGGCAGGGGCAGGCATCTGGCCCATCCGCTTGACAGCGGCCAGAACCTCGTCGGTTCGATCATCGACGGGCCCGGCACCTGGCTGAGAGGCCGGAAGGCGCTCATCCAGGAACTCGCTGATGACCTCGGCCACACGATCAGAGATCGACACCGTTCCCTCGGAGCTGTCCTCGACCGCGCGCACGAAGGCCTCTTCGAGCCGACCCAGCCGAGCGTTCAGCGACTGGAGCACTTCGGTAAGTTGTCCGGACACGTCGGGTGCGCTGGGCGCGGATGCGGTGGCAGCAAACTGTTCGATGGAGGCCAGGCGGTCCTCGATCGCTGCCATCGAGTCGGCCACGGTGCCGACCAGCCCCCGAAGCACCGTGGTCGCACCCTCGGTCCCCGCCTGACGGGCTCGCTGGTCGATGGCCTCCACCAGCGATTGCACTGACACCGGCTGCTGTTCGCTCACTCGTCCCTCAAGGCTCTGGTCGGTCCGCATGCCACAGTACCGAATCGACCGTGACCGCCAAGGCCCGGGCTTCGTACGGCGACACGGTGTCACCCTCGTCGCCGGTCACGATCACCAGATAGAAGTACCGACCGCGAACGAACGCCAGGCCTTGCGACACCGCCGAGCCGTCTGCTGACTCGGACGTGCTGCCGAACCCCGTTCCCCCGGCCGGGGTCTCCACCGGGTAATGACGCACGCCTCTGCCCTCGACGTTGATGAGACCATCGCGTGCGTAGGCCTCGGCTCCGTTGGCCGTCGCGAAGCGATAGACCGCGGCGTAGGCAACCCGGCCAGGCGACTGCCAGGCACGGGCGTGGCCTCGTTCGAAGCCGCGGGTCTCCAGCAGTGATCGCTCGGCTTCTTCGTCGTCTTCGGCCGCCGCCGCGGCGCGCAGGTCGAGTGGACCCAACCCCCGCTCGGCGCGATCCGTGACGCGGATGTAGCCACCCCCGGCATCGTCGGGGAGACGTCCAGCGACATCTTCATCGGGTCGAATCGGCCCAACCGGGTTGCCGACCACGGTCGTGGTTGACCTGGATTTGGCGGACGGAGCGCCCACGGCCCGGGCCGCGGCGGAGGACGGACCCGCCACGGCCGAGTTCGTTTGGCCGGCGGCGATGGCGAGCGCAACTGCGAGTGTGATGCTCACCAAAGCGACCGTCACCCCGGCGCGGCGTTCGTGACGGCGTAGGCGGCCTGCGCGAGTTCCGACGGCAAGCATGACGACGACTCGTCCCAGACCGAAGGTGGCGCCCACCGCGGCGCCGCCCCAAGCACCGGTTGAACTCCCCACAATGAGTGCTGTCCACCACAACCACGTCGAGAGGATCGTCAGCGGACCAGGGCCAAGCCTGGATCCGTACAGCAGTGCAGCAGTCGGTGCACCAAACAAGCGGCCCCACGCCTGCGGCACCTGCCGCTGCACAGCAAGCGGGCGCACCACGGGATCAAGCGCGGCCGCGATGACAAGCGCTGTCGCGGCGGCGGTGGGTGAAAGACGCGGCAACTCAGCGGCGGCCCAGATCAGACCCGTCGCAAAGCCGACGAGTGCGGCCGTCGACGCGGCCGATCCCGCCAGCACCAGCACAACCTTTGCTCGAGTCAGCCCTCGCACGGAGGGCACCAGGGTCTCCGCGACCGAGAGTCCTCAGGGCGACCACAGCGCACGCACGGCCGCCGCCAGCGCCGCGATGAGCGCGATGGCAAGCGTCACCCCCGCCATCTCATCGTCCTTCGTTGAGGCCCTTGGTGCGACCAGTCCAGTAAGAACTCGATCGTTCGAGACCGCCGGACCCGGCACGTCGCGCTCGACCAATCGGCCGCTCCGACTGAGGCTGAGAGATGACGGGCAGGCCTTGTCCCGGGACCCCAATCAGCAGGTGGGCGTCGAACTCGTTCACCACGGACTGCAAGCGGTAGTAGGCGTCGGTGCTCAAGGCGCCGGTGGCGCCCGCCAACGCGATCGTTCTGAACCCACCGCGCGTTACAAGAAGGGCGTCGTGCACCGACCCGATGCCGCCAGGCTCGTGGATCACTACCGGGCCGCCCATCGACAGGCCTGCCACCGCGCCGACACCGCCCTCCGGGAGTAGGACAATCCGCGACGCCAGGCCACGCTCCACCCGAACAGCCATGTCAAGCGCTTCGGCGGAGAGGGCGGTCAGCGACGACGACCGGAGGGGATGGCCACCGGCGACCTCACCGGCTCGGCTCGATGCCTCAGGCCCGACGAGGTAGGTGGCAACGGGTCGAGGTCCGTCGTCCCGGGTGGCGAATCGGGCCGAACGGTCAACGCCGATCATCAGCGGGTAGCCCTTCGCTGCCGCCAGCCCGGCCGCGATGGGTGCAGCGGCGAGCGACACACCGCTTGGTTCGATGCAGACGGCGCGACGAGCGCCCCCGATCAGCAACTGATCTGCGACGACCTCGGAGTAGCCACCAACGTCGGCCGGCAGGGTGCGTTCTTCAACGGTCACGCCGTATCGCTCGAGGCTCGCTCTGAAGGCCGAATCAAACGAGCCGATCAACACGACGCGTTTGCTGGCGAGGTGTTGGAGCGCGGCGATGGTTGGCGCGCTGAGCACGCCCGAACCGGACAGCAAGATGGCCGCGCCGTCACGGGCAGCCAGCGGCGTCGTCACCGCGGCGTGCAGCGGCTGGTCGACCCGCATCATCCAAACCTGGGGGGCCTCACCCGGAGCAAAGCGGGCGCGGATGATCCCTGCGGATGCGGCAACGACGTCGTCGGTTGGCACGCGATGAAGCGAGACCACCTGCACCCTCGGGTCAGCATTGCAGCTCTCAACGATGCACTTCACGTTCGTCCCACTCGGGCAGTAGCCGTGCACGAAGTCCACTTCGGAACAGCAATCGCAGATCTTCTTCAGCCCACCGCCCGCGCAGCAGCCAGTGGCGTACCAGCACCAGCCCCAGATCCCGCCAACGCAGTCGTAAGTCGGGCACTTGGGCGCGACTCCCGACTGGCCACACACCCGCGCCTCTGCCTCATCCGCTGCGAGCAGCGCTGCCACGGTGGAGCCGCTCGCCACAAACACAGCCGCGCGCCCGAGCCGGCCCAGAAATGAGCGCCGGGACGTGCGCCCGGCCAGCCAGCGTCCGGCTCCTTCGGCGATGTCAATCCGATCAGCCATCGCTCATCGCTTCCTCTAGCAAGACCTCGACCTGCTCAAGGGTGTTGGCCACGCCCCGGCCGCGAACGAGGCCGTCACCGTCGACGGTCACGACATACGGAGTCGACCGCACACGAAAGGCCGTGAACACCGGGTTCGTCTCGTCAGCGAGGTCGATGGTCGTCAAACGCAACCCCCGATACTGATTGTCGAGTGCGGTCAAAGACGGTTTCAGCTCGCGACAGATGACACATTCTGGTGAGGTGAAGACCAGCAGATGCAGCGATGCAGCCCGAAAGTCCAACCCTGGAACGGGCGGCGCGGTCGAGCCAGGCTCCGGCCCTTCATTCGCGTGGTGCACCCCGACCGGGCGCAGCCGGGCGTGCAAGACACCCACTTGCCGCAACAGCGCGACGACAATCACGCCGAGCGCGATCACCGTGATCCACAGCAGGACGTAGCTCGCCACCCACACTTCACCGCTCATCGCTGCGGCTCCCCTGGCCACAGCGGAGCGACCTGGCCCAAGCGCATCACCGCGAGCCCGACCCGGCCCAACAGGACCAACAACGAGACGGTCACGACCGCGGGCAAGGTGGGCCAGGCTCCCCCACCGCCGATTGCCAGCACACTCAACCCGACGAGAAAGCCGTTCCGCACCAGGTCGACAGAGGAGATGGGTTCGGTACCGGCGGTGCCGAAACAAGAGCACACCACTCGCGACCCGCTCCGGATGACGCGAGTGAGCACGACCGTGAACGCGGCGAGCAGCACGATCGCGATCACTGGAGCCGCCGCCACCCCAACGACAAGCAAGAACGCGAGACCGAGCTCCACGATCGGCACCAGTCGGGCCAGCACAGTTGGGGCCGGAAGTCCTAGCTTCGCGAACGAGGACTCGGTGGCCGTCGGTGCGGTGAGCTTGGCCGCTCCTGCCCAGGCGTAGACCGCGGCCAGCGCGAGGGCTGCGGCCGGTGCCAGATCGTGCACCATCACGATCCAGCAGCGCTGACGATCGCGTTCGGCTGGCCAGTCTCGGCGCCCGAGCCGTAGTAGCCCACGTTGCCGAACGAGAAGACACCGCCGTCCGCAGCGATCAACCAGTACCCGCCACCGCCGGCGGGAACCGCCATTGACACGATGGGCGAGTTCAACCGAAGGTCGCCGGTTGAGCCGTAAAAGGCCGCGTCGCCGAAGGCAAAAATGCCGCCATCGGACGCGACGAGCCAGTACCCGTTAGCCGATGGCGTTGGCGCCATGGCCACGATCGGCTGGTTGAGGCGGATGCCGCCGGTGGAGCCGTGGAACGGGGCGTTCCCGAAGGCAAAAATGCCACCGTCGGCGGCCACCAACCAGTAACCCGCACCGCCGGGTCCGGTAGCCATGCCGACGACCGGCTGGTTGAGCTGTACGCCGCCAGTCGAGCCATGAAAGCCAGCGTCCCCGAACGCGAAAATGCCACCGTCGGTCGCGACGAGCCAATACCCGCTGTTGGACGCGGATGTCGCCATGCCGACGATGGGTCGATTGAGTGGCTGCGAGGCCGCGCCACCGTGGAAGGTGGCATCGCCGAAGATGTAGACCACTCCGTTGGTGGCGGTGAGCCGGTAGCCATTGCGGCTGGGTGTCGGCGAGATGGCCGCGATGGCGTCAGGCGCCTGTCCCGCGGTGTCGCCCAAGTGCGTCGCACCAAACGCCAGGACGGTGCCGTCCGATCGGGCCATCCAATACCCCGACGTTGCGGCCACAGCGGGCCCGACGGCCAGGCTGGGAGCGGCGATGGCCGCGCCGATGAAGGCGAAGAGTGCAACGAAACGGCGGAGGGTCACCGGGAGCGACCGTACCAGCGCGATCTTCCGTCGCCGTATTTATGGCGCTGACGCGCGTCCAGCCGGTCAAACGTGGTGGGCGCGGAGGGACTCGAACCCCCGACATCTGCCTTGTAAGGGCGGTCGATGCTCCTGGTCAAGAGACTGATAATCGCGAAACCGCAGGTCAAGAGGGGTGCGCAGTGCCACCCGATGACGGCCCGTGACGCCTCGTCCGGGACCTCCCGCGGGTTTTCCGCGGGGCATGGCCGGCTCCTTGAGCCGCCCGGCCGGTCGCTACCCGATTGGGAGCGAGCGCACGCGGACACGATCAGCCTCGACGACCACGATGCAGCCCTCCTCCACCTCAGACTCGAGTGGCCCGCGCCATGATGACCTCATCGCTCGCTTGGCCCAGTCCCAGGTCGAACACGTGGGTTGCCTCGTGTCCAGCCTCGACCAGTAGCGGGATCAGCCCGGGCGACAGGTTGGCATCAACAAGGAACCTCACGCCGGGCGAAGCAACGGGAGCTCGCGCTCAAGAAGCGCGGCAGCAGCGAAGTGGAGCGCCTCGCTGATGTCCTCGCGCTCTAGGTGAAGTTGTTCAGGTTGACCAGTCGCTCAGTAGACGCTGAAGGAGCCCAATGGCTCATCGACTCGATGAAGGCTCGTCCGTAGTGGAGGGCGGACATGTCATAACGCTCAGCATCAATCGGCTCACCAGTAGCTCGGCGGGATCACGGTAGTTGGGTGTGGTCTGGCCGCGATTTGTCAGCAATCCCTTGTGGCATCTGGTTCGGTGACCATTCTGTGACCAGCTCCTCGCGACACCCGCTTGACCGCTGAAGCTACGAATCGCCGACGGGGAAGGAACGCGAGAGCGCCCTTGACTACAGCGTTCCGCTATTGGTTGTCCGAAATGGCGCGTGCCGGACCCTCGTCCCTCCACCTTCGGATGTGATGGGACGCATCGGGGGCCAGCGTCAGGCAGAGTGCGATTGCTGATGCGAGGGTGGGGATGGACTGCTCGGTAAACCGAGTCGCGAATGGCGCCGCCGCGAACGCGACTACCCCAACGATCGGCGTCGCTATCCACGGCGAGACAACGGGCCGAGCAAGCAGCCAGGTGGCTCTCCGACGTACTGCCGACGACAACTCCGGGTTGCCGGCCCGTCCGCCCTGCCATGCGCGGCGCCAGACCGCCAGCCGCGGGGAGGGGGCAGGGGGGGTGTCGGGGGCAAGACGCCCTTAGGACTTC
>JBPCMH010000316.1:0-4925 GCA_051002495.1 Acidimicrobiales bacterium | reverse complement strand
GGAGTGGCGACGCCGCCCGCGCAAAAGAGGACGACCGGCAGCTTCCCGGTCTCGGCGATCTCGCAGATGCGGTCGTAGGGTGCGCCGAGGTCCTTGGCGATCGTCATCAGCTCTTCCTTCGGCACGTACTGCAGCCGCCGGATGCCGTCGGTGATCTCGCGCAGGTGGCGGACCGCCTCGACGATGTTGCCGGTGCCGGCCTCGCCCTTGCTGCGAATCATGCAGGCGCCCTCGCTGATGCGTCGCAGCGCCTCGCCGAGGTTGGTCGCTCCGCACACGAACGGGACGGTGAACGCGTACTTGTCGATGTGGTGCGTCTCGTCGGCGGGGGTCAGCACCTCGCTCTCGTCGATGTAGTCGACGCCGAGCGCCTGCAGCACCTGGGCCTCGGCGAAGTGACCGATGCGAGCTTTGGCCATCACCGGGATGGTCACCGCGTCCTTGATGCCCTCGATCATGGCGGGGTCGCTCATGCGGGCAACGCCGCCATCTCGACGGATGTCAGCCGGGACGCGCTCGAGCGCCATCACCGCGACCGCACCAGCGTCCTCGGCAATCTTTGCCTGCTCGGCGTCGACGACGTCCATGATCACGCCGCCACGGAGCATCTCGGCCAGGCCGCGCTTGACGCGCTCTGTTCCCGTAGCGCGGGGGGTGTCGCTTGTTGCTCGCGGGGTGTTTGGTGCGGGGGTCTCAGCCATCGGAGTCCATTCTACGGCTGCGTGGTCGAAGTCGTGGGCGCTGTTATCGACGTCTGGGATCCGGAGCGGGGAAGCATGATCAGTACGGGCCCAACGGGGAGGCGCAGCGGGGATCCAGCCGAGTCGGTGTAGGTGGTGACCGCAGTCGGGCTGGCTTTGGACCACTTGATGGGGAACTGCTGGCCGTTGATGAGAGCGATCCCTTCCCCGGTGCCGACGACCTTGGCTTCCTCGACGACCGACCCGGCCGCGTCGCGATAGCCGGCCGACACATAGGTGACGTACTGAATGATCGCTGAGGTGAAGCCGAGCCTGGTTCCGTCGGCGGTCAGGTGCGAGGTGCCGTTGGTGCTCCGAAGCCACGCCCCGGTGTTCTCCGACCACTCCAGGCCGGCCGTGGTGCGAGATCCGAACACCACCGTGACCTTCTCGGCCGGCGTTGCACTGGCTCCCACCGCTTCATCACCGGGCGCCTGGAAAAGCACCAGAGCCGGAGGCGCCTTCGCCCCCGATGGCGCTTCCTGGCGAAGTCGCTCCGTGGAAGCGAAGGTCTTGTACGGACGTTGCCGTCCGCTCGGGTACTTGAACGGCGCCGCGCCCAGCATCTCGTAGACGCCGGTGACCGGCACGCTCTTGATCAGGTTGACCACACGCGGCACGCCGTCGGAGAACACGAACACGCCGCCGAACGGGGCAACGATGTTCGGATCCGTGGTGCGGATCGAGCGGATCGGGCCAACCAGGTCGGTGTCGTCGCTGTGGAAGAAGGCGATGAATCTCGTCACGCTGCCTTCGACCATCTCCTCCACGAGCAGATCGGCCTTGTCGATCCCAGCCTGGGGTCGACCGTTCGGTGAGTTGTCGACCTTGACCATCACCACCGGCCGAGCGGCTTCAGCCGGGTCGATCAGCCGCCCCGACAGTGGCGCGGGCACTCGCGGGTCGGCGGTTGTGGTGGTCTCCCGCTTCGTGGTAGTTGTTGCGTTGTCGCCGCCACCGCGGCCGCAGGCCGACGCGACGAGCGCCAGCACCGCCACCAGCGTCATCAAGCGAGCGCTCCGCATCATCGGGCCGCCGCCAGCCCCGACTTCGGAAGCTCAAGCCAGGTCTGACCTGGTGTCAGCAGGATTGGTTGGCCGGAAGCGTCGACGTAACTGGTGGGCGTGGCCGCGTCGGCCTTCCGCCAGCGACCCTTCACGATCTTGCCATCCGAGAACACCCACACCTCACCTTCGCCGATGAGGGTCGCCTCGGGCACGGGCTCACCCGACTGATCCCGATAGCCGGTGTCGTGGTACTCGACGAACTGCACGACCACGTTCTTCGGGGCGACTCGGTCACCGGCGGCATCGACGTGCGGTGTGCCGTTTTGACTGCGCAGCCAGGCCGACGTGGCCGGATCCCAGCTCCAATCAGCCGCGGTGACGATACGTCCGCGGTATTCCATCGACACCCCGGTCGCTGGTTCACCCGATGACGGCGTGCCCTCGGCCCGGTAACTGAACCACGGCTGGGGCTTCGTGCCCTCGGCGTCCCTGGTGCGGAGGGCGGCGGTGTCGACGAAGAGGTTGTAGGGCGCGGGACGCCCACTCACGCGCTTGTAGGCCTTCGGGGCGCTGTTGTGGCTGACGTTGACGATCGGAGCACTTCTGGCCCTGGCCTCGAAGTCAGCATTCGCCCCTGAGTAGGCGAACAACGGCTTGCCGAGCTGTCCGGCCAGCGCCAGGTCGGTGGTGCGGAACGATCGGACCGGACCCACATCGCCCGCATCCTGGGAGTGGAAGATCACCGCCAGACGGGTCACGCCACCCTCCACCATCTCCTCGACGACGATGTCTGCGCTGTTTATGCCGCCTTGCGGACGGCCCTTCGGTGCGTTGTCGATCTTGACGAGGAGTGCCGGTCGGTCGAGCCGGGCCGCGTCCGCAGGCAGCCCCGTCAGCGGGGCACCGCCGGTCGCGACCGGCGCGGTTGTCGTCGGAGCGGTCGTGGTCGGCGCCGCATTGTCACCGGAGCCTCCACATGCCGCGCTGAGCATGGCCAGCGCGGCGATGGCAAGGGGCAGTCGTCGCATGGTTGGTGAGAAGACCTCTCGTCAGAGCTCGCGGAGCGCTTGGATGCGCTCCTCGAGGGGCGGATGGGTGTTGAACAGGCGATTGAGCCAGACCAGTCGGCCTTCGCCATCGACCTGCGCAGTCGGGGCCTCGATCCACAGGTGGGCGGTTGCCCGTGAGGCGGAGTGCACGGTGGTGTTGTCGTCCCGCAACTTCTCCAAGGCCGAGATGAGACCAGGAGGGTAGCGGGTCAACTGGATAGCGCTGACGTCAGCCAGGGCCTCACGGCGGCGGCTCACGGCGTACTGCATGAGCTTGGCCGCCATGGGAGCGAGGGCCAGGAGCACGAACCCGAGCACGGCCACCATCCCCGCGGCTCCGCTGCCCCCACCCTTGCGATCGTTGCGGTGCCGGGGACCGCCCCACCACAGGAACCGCAGGGCGAAGTCAGACAAGAGAGCGACCACTCCGACCATGGTGACGGCGAGGGTGGATCCCAGAATGTCGTAGTTCTTGACGTGGGCAAGTTCGTGGGCGAGCACGCCCTCGAGCTCCAGCCGATTCATCTTGCCCAGCAGGCCGGTCGTCACGGCGATCGCCGCGTGGTGCGGGTCGCGCCCGGTAGCGAACGCATTCGGGGCGTCGTCCTCGATCACATACAACCTCGGTTTCGGCAGTCCACCGGCGATGCAAAGCCCCTCGACGATGTTGTGGAAGCGGGCGTACTCCGGTCCGTCAGCCAACTTGGCATGGCTCATGGCCAGCGCGATCGCGTCGGACTTCCACCACGACAAGGCCGCACTGCCACCGGCGAACAGCAGCGCGATCGCCACGCCGATGGGCCCGGCACCGATGATCAGGTTGAACGCCCACGCCGCGGCAAAGACCAAAATGACGAAGCCGACGGCGAGCATCACCGATCGTCGCTTGTTGGCCGTGATCTGGTCGTACAGGGTCTCTGCTCCTCGTCAGCGAGCCGCGGCTGCCGGGCGGCAGCGGCTCAGAACGTGACCTGCACGGGGCCCCGGCTGGTGTCGTCGGCCTCGAAGTACTCCCGCTCGGTGAAACCGAACGGCCGAGCGACGAACATCGTCGGGAAGGTCTGGATCTTGGTGTTGTACCCGAGAACGGTGTCGTTGTAGAACTGCCGGGCGTAGGCGATCTTGCCCTCGGTGCCGCTCAGCTCCTCCTGCAAGACCACGAAGTTCTCGTTCGCCTTCAAGTCGGGATAGGCCTCGGCCACCGCGAACAGCGACTTCAAAGCCCCGGTGATGGCGTTCTCCGCCTGGGCCTGCTGGCCGACGCCCTGCGCGCCGATCGCCGACGCCCTGGCTTTGGTCACCTGCTCGAACACCTGCGACTCGTGCTTGGCATAGCCCTTGACCGTCTCAACCAGGTTGGGGATCAGGTCGTAACGCCGTTGCAACTGGACGTCGATCTGCGACCAAGAGTTCTCGATGCGGTTTCGCAACCGCACCAAGCCGTTGTACGCGACCATCAGCCAGAGGCCCACAACGACGACGACGGCGAGAAGAACCCAGACGGCAAGCACGTTCTGCAGCCTATCGGAGGGTTCAGACGAGGCATGACTAGACACAAATGACTACAGCGAAATGACTCAGGTAGGCCATGGCTTCTCGACCCATTTTGGCGAATGGTGAAGGAGTACCGATTCTGGCGACCAGTTGGGGGCCACCACATGCGACCTATCCGTCTACTCGCGATCGCAGCAAGCGCTGCGCTCATGACCGCAGCCGCGGTCGTCTCGCCCGCGGGGGCGGCGCCAAGCGGCGTCGGCACCGCGTCGAGCTCGACCAGCGTTATCCAGGTAAATGTCGGCGCCGATGGCGCCGTCTTGAAGTTGGGGCTGCTCGCCGATCAAGCCCGCTCGACCATCGACCCGTCCATCTCGACGCCGGAGGCCTACTCCCGCCTGGTGCGCCTCAACCTGAAGACCCCGATCGACGCGCTCAACGGCCTGACCGCTTCGCTGCCGGTTGTCGAAGCACGCCAGCCTGGTGGGGATCAGACCACGGAAGTGCCCGGCACGACTGCCACCGTCGCCCTTCCCGCCACCCCGGTGGCCCAAGCCGCCTCCCTGGCATCAATCGACCTTGATCCCGTGCGGCTGACGGCCAGCCTGGCCGCCGGTGCGGCACAGTCCGGCATC